>JAYKJC010000129.1:0-8972 GCA_035285885.1 Leptolyngbyaceae cyanobacterium
ATTAATGGTCATCATTAATGGTCATCAACTTAGGGGTCATCCTTAGTGATCATCGCCTGCATAGATCCACATGGGTTCTGTTTTCCCGGCTCGCTTGAAGCCACATTTTTCGTAAAAGGCGATCGCCCCCTCATCCGCCACTAGCATGTGCATGTGCATCTCCGCGTATCGCTGCTTCATCAGTTCCATGATCTGTCGGCCAATGCCCTGCCCCTGATAGTCGGGGTGGACGAGCAGATGCGGATAGTAAACCACCAAAAATCCGTCAGAAATGGCATTGCCGATCCCCACCAGGCGATGGTCTTGGATCGGGCTTTGTTCATCGCCCTCCCATGCTGAGATGAGCGTGTGAGAGTTGACAAGAGCCTGATGCAAGAGCTGTGGCTTCTGGGCTGAAGACCAGCCATTGGATTCGTAGATGGGGAGAATGTGTTCAATCGCAATATCTCGGCGGTCAGAAAATATAAGCATTGTGGAGCGTCAGATGGTGGTGAACGCGAGCGCTGAGCATGGGATGGACGTAGCTAAGTCACGTTTTTTGGCCACTCACCATAAACCATACGAGAAGGGCAAAGGCATGGGGTGCGTTCATGAATGATTCTCTCGAATGTCTGAGTTGGCTCAAGTCTTCAGTGCTGATCAATCCGGTTTGAACCAGGGGTTGCAATAAGTCAGGATTAAGCTGTGGCAAAAACGCCTGCATTCCCAAATCATCGCTATTGGCTGCCAGAAGATCCAGGTTAAGGTTCTCAAACCCTACCTCTTTCAGCATTCTCCATAGCTTACGGCCAATTTGGCGATCGCCCCCTTGCCCCGCCTGTCCCTGAGTCATTTTTTCGCCGATGAAGCTCAGTTCTGGGATGGGTGGGTCAAATAACCAGAAAACATCAGCATCAACATCAGTAATGGCTAGAGTTCCACCCGGTTTCAATACCCGAAACGCTTCTTGCGCAACCGCTACGGGATCAGGCAAGTGCTGAAATAACAGGCGGGCAACGGCAAAATCCATGCAGTTGTCCGGTAATCCCGTTTGAGTGGCAGAGGCTTGAAGAGACGTCAGGCGGGTAGCCGATGATACAAGCATGGTCTGAGCATGCTCAACCATGATGGGGTCAATGTCCACCGTGGTGATATGCCCATGAGGGATAAGCGATAGCAGTTTTTGGGTGGTAAAGCCGGGTCCACTGCCTAACTCTAAAACTGACATACCGTCCGTTAAGCCAAGCCACTGAAGATTTCGAGATTCTTTTGCCCAACTTAATTCAACCTGGAATTTGAGTCGATGTAACTCACTTTCCAGATCACGGTGATAGGTGCTGACATTGTAAGACCCCTCGTGTGCCATCTAACTCTTTGCCCTAATGATTATTTCATTAGGGCATTTTAGTCGTGATTGTGCGACGCGTGCCTTGATCTCAGTTAGATTCAATATTTAATGTGCTAGTTAATGTGCTAGCGTTACCCTCACGTTTTTTGCTGATAGCTCAAGACCTTACTCCGTGTCTGCATCATCGCCACCTTATTCTGCTGCAATAAAGGGAGGGTCAGCTCAAAGATGCTCCCTTTTCCCAAAGTTGAACGAACAGAAATGTGACCTTTGTGGAGTTGAGCGATGCGCTGAGCAAGATGGAGCCCCAACCCGCTGCCCGCCCGCATGTGATCGCCCTGCTGAAACCACTCGAAAATCTGACGCTGATCGTCTTGCGAGATGCCGGGGCCGGTGTCTTCAACGTCGAGGCAAATCGTGTCCTCACTGGGCGATCGCAACCGCATGATCACATGCCCGGAGTCGGTGAACTTAATCGCATTGCCGACCAGATTCGTAATCACTCGTCTTAGCTCAATGCGATCGCCCTTGACCATACAATTCGCCAAATGACCGTCATTATCGGCAGTGCTGCACTCTTCTTCCGCTTCCAACTCAAGGGTCAGTCCTTTTTGCTGAGCTAACGGAGCCAATTCTTGAACCACCTCATCACAGAGCGATCGCAACGACAGGGGCGACACATCCATGCGCTTGTGGCCTGCATCGTGTCGGTAGACTTCCAACAACGTGTTCGCCATTGCCAGCAAATTGGCGTTGTTCGTAATCACATTGGCCAAGGCATCCTGGGCGTCGTCCGACACAGAACCGAATGTTCCTTGAAGGCACAGTTCTAACACCCGATTGGCCGCAATGAGCGGAGTTCTGAGATCATGGGTGAGGCGGGCTACAAAGTCGTCTCGCTGCTTCACCATGTATCGATACGAATCAATACTTTGCTTTAGCCGCACCATGGAGCGGATGCGGGCCATCAGCTCGTCCACATCAAACGGCTTACGCACGAAGTCATCAGCTCCTGCATCGAGTCCTTCCACGAGACTCGATTGGTCATGGGCCGTGAGCAAGAGAATGGGAATGTAAGGAATGTGGCTCATCTGGCGAATCCGTCGAGTCACCTCATAGCCATCCATTCCCGGCATCATAATGTCCAGCAAAATCAGATCGGGGGGCGATCGCCGAATGCATTCCAGAGCCGTTCCGCCATCCTCTACCGACTGGACGCGGTAGTCACTGTTCTCATCGAGAACGGACTCCAAAAGAAACAGGTTATCTGGATTATCGTCAACAGCTAGAATGTTTGTTATCGTACGTTGGTTCATAAGTCGTTCAGGAACTTTGCACACGAAGGTGGCAGCGTTAGAGGCTTAAGTCTTCCCCGAATCGGACGGATATCGAGTCTGAGTTAATCTCTCTTCTATCTGACAGCAGCGTCAAGTTGCAAATGAAATTGCAAATTGTGAAAAATATTTTTATATCTAAGAATTTAACAAGTTACCCATTAGAGAATATCTTTCTCTAGGTAGAAGTGACGTGGGAACAAGTATTAAATTAAACGAATGCACATAACAGAAAAGATATGTGTGAAATATTTATGAACATTAAGTCATAAAGCATAATGCCAACACCAGAGTTAAACATCTCGTGGAATTTGGACTCGAAAACAACTGCCCTCGCCGACTTCGCTAACCACTGAAATATGGCCTCGCATCATGTCAACCAGCAGGTTGGTAATCGCCAGCCCCAACCCGGTTCCCTGATGGTAGCGGGCAATGGATTGATCGACCTGATGAAATGCATCGAAGATATGCGGGAGATGGTCAGGGGCGATGCCAATTCCTGTATCTTCTACTGAGATTTCGATGGTCTCCGGCGTTAGTTCTTTGGCCATAATGGCGACATGACCCGCATCGGTAAATTTGATGGCGTTGGAAAGAAGATTGACCAGCACTTGACGAAGCCGATTGATGTCATTGGTGATGATAGGGTTCGACATCGACACATTCACCTTGATGACGATAGGTTTCTGATCCGATAGGGACTGGAGCGATTCAATCGTCGCCTGAATCAGGTCTTCCAGGTTGAGGGGTTCTACTCGCAAATCCAGGCGACCCGCTTCGATCTTCGACAGATCCAACACGTCATTGATGAGTTCGAGCAAATGTTGGCCATTGGTGAGAATGCGATTTACCATGTCTCGTTGGCGATCGCTCGCATTACCCCTAAGCTGCCGCAACAGAATTTGAGAAAACCCAATAATGGCATTCAACGGAGTTCGCAACTCATGAGACATCGTCGCTAGAAACTCAGATTTCAGGCGAGAAACCTCAATCAGCTGCAGATTTTTCCGCTGAATTTGTTCGCGTTGATGCTCCAGTTCGCGGTTCTGCCGCTTCAGCAACTCATTGGTGTATCGCAGTTTTTGATTCGCGAGTTCCGCCTCACATTCTGCCCGATAGACCCGAATCGCGCTTTGGATGGCTCGTTTCAGTGTTTCACTTGAGAGCTTTGACTTCGACAGGTAGTCAGATGCTCCAGCCTTCATCAAACTGACAGCTGCCTCTTCACTCCCCTGCCCAGTCAGCACAATCAGGGGAATCTTGACGCCTGCATCCCTCAGTTGCGTCAGCAGCTTTAATCCATCGGAGCCGGGCAGCCGATAATCTAAGAATGCACAATCAAACGACTCGCAGCGAAGCAACTCTCTAGCCGCTTCGGCACTTCTACTTTCAAGTAAATCAAACGGCAGATTTGACGCCTGTAATGCTCGGCGAAGTGCCATTCTGTCGACTTCGTCATCGTCAACTACCAGCAGCCTTAGAGCGCCAGTCATGTCTACCTCTCTACGGAAATTCACACAGCGTCCAATATTGATTGAGAACCTCAACCACTTCAACAAATTTTGCAAACGTAACGGGTTTTAGAATGTAGCCTGCGACGTGAAGGTTATAGGCTTCGACCCGATCGCGCTCTTGGTCAGATGTGGTGAGAACAATGACGGGTATCTTACTTAACTGGGGGTCTTGACGAAGTTCTTTAAGAAATTCAATCCCATTCATTTTGGGCATGTTGAGGTCGAGCAGAATCAAGTGAGGATCGTCTACGTCGGCTCTGTCTGGTGCCCGAAGCCGTTCTAATGCTTCTATTCCATTACTTGCAACGTCAAGAGGGTTGTTGACCCTACTCTTTTTGAAGGCGCGCTGCACCGTCATGACGTCAACTTCATCATCTTCAACAAGGAGAATGTTAATCGCTCTTTCACCCATGGGTGTTGTCCACTCTTTCAAACTACAGGGCGCTGATTCACTCATTTAACCCAGGTCTTAACCAACGTCTTGATACACGTCTCGACACACGTCAGACCCATCGATATTCTCTAGCTTTTCGGTTCCAGCGATCTGCGCAGGGGCAGTACGGTACTCTTGAGCACACGACGCCCGCAAAACCGCAATTGTATGGGATGCCGTTGCAAGCGGCTATTGCTCTTTTTCTTCCATTTCGTTCCGTTCCATTCTTTTTATTGATAGTTCAATACTAATTATCATCCTCAAAGCTCTGCCTGTTTCCAAAGGTGATGGGTCACAAAACTGAACTCTATCTAAAGGAAGAGATTGTGAATGCGTCTGCCTTCTCCCGTATCTCTACCCATCACGGGGCCAGGTAAAGCGAAACGTTGTTCCCTCTCCCGGCTGTGATTCTACTGAGATTTTTCCTCCTTCAGCGTCAACCATTTTCTTGACAATCGCCAGTCCAATGCCTGTGTTTTCAACTTTGTCGCGGGCCTCTAACACCTGGAAAATATCGAAAATTTTGGCGTGGTACTCCGGTTGAATCCCCGGCCCATCATCCGTGACAGAAAACTCGAAGAACTCGTCGTTGGCTGCAATGCGATGGGAAACCTGAATCGTGCCGTCAGGCCGATGATGATGCTTGATGGCGTTGGTGATCAGGTTGGTAAAGACTTGAGTGAGTGGAACTCGGTTGGCTGAAAACGTGGGCAGTTGCGGGTCGATGGTAATGGTGAAGGCTTCCGGCGGAGCCAGCAGATCCACAATCTCTTGAACGAGTCGTCGCACATTCACCTCTTCGGGAACGGGGTCCATGCGGCCTGCCCGAGAGTAAGACAGCAGACCATTAATGAGGTTTTCCATGCGCTGAACACGACCCCGCAACAGATCCAACTGCTGCTTATTTTCAGGGGGCAAGAGATCGCTGATGTCTTCTTCGATCCAAGTGGAGAGGTTGGCGATCGCCCTCAACGGGGCTTTCAAATCATGGGAGGCGACATAGGCAAACTGATCGAGTTCCTGGTTTTGCGCTTGCAGCTTTCGGGTGACTTGTGCCAGCTTTTTGTTGATTTTCGTCAGCTCATTTTTCTGATGCTGCAACGTCAGGGCTGCCGCCTTCCGTTCGGTGATGTCTTCAATAAATGCGATGAAATACTTGGGCTGATGGGCATCTCGAATCAGAGACGAGGTGACACTGCACCAGATGGGCTCACCCGTCTTTCGCACATAGCGCTTTTCTAGCGAGACCGAGTCGATGTCTCCATTGAGCAGCGCCAGATAATGAGACTTGCTCACCTCAGTATCCTGCGCATAGGTGATGGTCTGAAAATCAGTTTGCAGCAATTCCTGGTGAGAATAGCCTAGAATTTCAGCCAGCTTTTCATTCACTTGAATCCATTGTCCGTCCAGAGACAAGCGGGCAATTCCGACCCCCGCCTGGTCAAAAATAATTCTCAGTTGCTCCCGTTGCTCACTCAGTTCTTGCTGAATTTGGCGTTGGCGGGTGACATCTTCAAACAACACCCCTAAATATTCTGCATCGAGTGAAAACAGCTTGACTGAGAAGGTTCGGCGATCGCCCGACGGCAGCACGTAGTCCACATTGTCTAAGTCTCGGTCTTGCCCCATCTGCAACACCTGCCGACAAATTTCAGGCATGTCGGTGTCAAACACGCTAGGAAGAAGATCCGGCATATATTTTCCCAGGGCATAGTCATTCGCAATCGTGAGCAAATGTTCTGCAGCGGGATTGGAGAGGATGAGCCGAAAGCTTCGCGCGTCCGATGGGTCTTCAAGATGCCAGAGATGAAACCCATCCTGCATATTTTCGATCGCTTCGGCGTATCGCTGGATTTCTGCTGTGCGCAGAAAAACGCGGGCTTCGAGTTCTTCGTTCAGTTGATACAGCGCTGCTTCCGTTGTTTTTCGCTCAGTGATGTCGTGTCCTTCGGCCATCACATGGGTGATGAGTCCGGCCTCGTTGGGCAAAGGCTTCAGCGCAAAATCCAACGTACTGACCACATGATGTCCCCCAAGAAGATCCAGGTCATATCGCACGCATTCACCCTGAGCAGAGCGGGCGATCGCCCCCTTCAACCGCTGAAGAGCCTCAGGTGAAAACCGACATCCCGGCAATTCCCAAAATGGAATGCCAATGACCTGCTCTCTTGATACGTTGAGAAAGGATAAAGCTGCATCATTAGCCTCTACCAACCTGCCATCAAGACTGAGCAACCAAATGAGCTGAAACGTTTGATTGAAAATACCCTGATTCAAAGGACTTTGAAAACAATATTGACTCTCTGTTGAGGCACCAACTGTCATATCACCCCATCTGGCTAGTCACCATCGCTAAACCGCTTTACACCCTTCATATGCCACTGTGCAAGTCGTACAGTTAACCACACACTTATTAATATTTTTGTACAAATTCTTATAGAAATTTTACACAGGTTCTATGCAAAACGTAGTGGCAATAAAATTCTATCTTGCATGCCATTTTCATTTTAAAACTTCTTTCATGTGACTACTTTCATTCGGCCACTTTGCATATGGCTACCTGTTTTCATAACGTCCATTCAACTTACACAATCTATTCTCAAATCGGTTCTCGACCGATCCCAAGCAATTTCATCCCAAGCAATTTCATCCCAAGCAGTTTCAGGAAGATATGGCTCATAGTAAATACTCACACAATACTCGAAAATTTTTTATGATAAAAAAGTCCTATAAGTGAAATACTAGTCTATCAGTAAACCTCTACCTAATCGTGAGGCTGACAGCTATTTATGTCTTTAGATAGACAGAACGTTTGTTCAACTCAATCACCGGGTAGATGTTTTTCATAATTCACCAATAGATGCTGAAGAGTACAGAATTTGAAAGTAAACTTACACTTATTGTGGAGGTCAAGTAGAGGTTGCTTACTGTAGAGAATGGTTTAGAGAACTGTCAGTTTCTTAATTGCTTCTCAACACGCTTCTCCTCGTTAGCTTCTCAACACGCTTCTCACCATCGTTCGTTTTTCAGAAGTGTTCGTTTTCATTTCAAGCAAGATGCGATTGCCCGTACAGCGATGACATACGACATTCACTGTTCTATGGGTATTCGATTAGACCTTTATGCCGAAACAAAGCCATGAACAACATTCGTATTGCCCTCGTAGAAGATCATGATCTCACTCGCATCGGGCTTCGTGCGGCTCTCAAGCAAGCCGGGTTCGATTATGTAGGAGAAGCTGCCACGGGTACTCTGGGACTGAATCTCTTAGTTGATAATGCGCCTGATGTCGCTCTCGTAGACGTGGGATTGCCCGACATCGACGGCATTGAGCTCGTTCGTCAACTAAAAGAACGGCAACCAGCTAGCCAGACTCGCGTCTTGATGCTGACCATGCACGATAGCGAGAAAGCCGTTTTAGCCGCATTTGCAGCGGGTGCTGACTCGTACTGCACCAAAAGTATTGACACCGATGACTTGATTCACGCCATCAAAGAAACCCATGAAGGAAATGCCTGGATCGATCCGGCGATCGCCAACATCGTACTCCAACACGTAAAACAGCCGATGGATGCGGGGACGATGATGGAAGATCGGACTGTCGAAATCCGAGCCATCGACCCAGAATATGAGCAGATCATCGAATCCTACCCGTTGACTGAGCGAGAACTAGAAATTCTTGAGTTAATCGTATCGGGCTGTAGCAATGCCCAGATTGCTGAAAAGCTCTTTGTCACGGTAGGGACGGTTAAGACTCACGTCCGCAACATTCTCAATAAGCTAGGGGTGGGCGATCGCACTCAAGCGGCGGTACGAGCATTACGCTCTGGCCTCATCAGTTAATTACTGGTTATGGGCTAGTCCGCTGAGGTAGAAGTCCACATACCGTTTTGCGAAATAAGGCGTTGCTGAATGTGGGGATAAATCAAAAATTTGCGACTTAGCAAATGTCTTACGGTTAGGGGCATGACAATGCCATGTTGCCTGTTTAGCGTAGCAGTAGCACCGAAGATTCGGGATTTAACCCTCCTTCATCCGTCCTTCGCACTGGGGGAAATTCCTGTTCTGCCTCTTGCGAAGGGGGAGTTAGAGGGGGTCATACTAAACAAATGCAGTCGGCGGTAATGCTCTCTCTGGCAGGGAGCCGTTACGGTAGCCTCTAGCTCCAATTTGGATAGGAGCCAGAAGCTGCCAAAGACAAGAAATTCCAGTGAGCAGTGCCTTCGACTAGTCAAAGGCACTGCTCACTGGAAACTTATTTTGACTCACCTATAGCGGTGTGCAACCGCATTAAGTACACAAACGGGAATGTGGGGCGTGGCACGCCCCACATTCCCGTATTGGACAGCGCATAGCGCTGTATT
>JAYKJC010000130.1:0-5481 GCA_035285885.1 Leptolyngbyaceae cyanobacterium
TGGGCGATCGCGGCGCTCTGATCCTCGGGGCAAATGCACCGCGAAGCTACACCAAACAAGATGAGAACTGGATTGCAGGCATTGCCGACAAACTCGCCAATACACTTCAGCAACAGTCACCGTCTACTGTATAGACCTCATCTCGGTTGAGAACGGAGAAATTTTCCAACGGGTGTGTTGAACGAAACCAATGCGGATGCAGCGGAGTCTACTCAGTATAAGTAACAGTAAGGTTCTCTTCCTCTCCTCAAAAAGATGACAAGAGGTTTGCTCTCTACCTCATTAGCAGCGCTCAGTGTCATAGGCATTGTCAATGCAGTAATTTCACCCAAAACAGGCAATGTGGTGACTTCTAGATCACGTGATGTTCAAACACCTGAGTCTCTTAGAAGAAATGCCTGCATGAGCGGTGTCTTGGTGACGTACATTGATGACAATGGCGTTTTTTGCAGAGCGTTTATATCCGCAGACTATGACACTGTCTATCTATTGAGATACTCCGTCAATGATTTGGTTTCTGTCATCAGAATCGATGCCTACTCAGATAACCGCAAAGCAGTCATGATTCGTCGGTATAGCCAATTGCCATTCACAGATTTAGGAAATACAGTGTGGTTTGAGATGAAGGGGCGCACTTTCCATCACTTTAGTTTTGGTAGCCCCAACAACCATCATCTGCTAAACAAAATGTCAGATGAACTTGATCTGGCGTTAGATACCCTTGAGAAATATCCGAAAACGCCCACCGAGCAATCGGATGTCTGAAAGCATCGCAAGAAAATAACCCCCAGAGAGAGGGGGCTGCATCCGCAGCCCCTCTCTCTGGGGGTTTGGGTATTTTGTTTTCCCGCGAGTCTCTACTTCATTTTTTGCTTGATGAAGGTGAGCAACTTGGCCATCTGCTGCTTCAACGTCTCAATCTCCGTCTTCATCTCAGCCATTTGCTGCTTCAGGGCTGCAACGTCCTCAGCACTTCCCCCGGCGGATACCGCTGGGGCTGCTGCAGCACTTGTCGTTGCGGCGCGAGGACGAGGCAAGCGTGATTTCGCCATCGCAGACTTGATGGCTTCAATCAGCTCTTTCTGCTCAAACGGCTTTTCGATGAACTCAAAGAACTCAAAGGGTTCCGAAATCTTTTCGGTGACTTCTTCCCTTCGACCCGACATCAAGACCAGCGGAATTTTCTGCAATTCTGGCTGCTCTTGAATATTCTGAAAGACCTCCCACCCACTCATTCGCGGCAACAAGAAATCAAGCATGATGAGATTAGGCTTATCCTGGCGGATTGAATTTAAACCTTCAATGCCATCCTTTGCTTCTAAAACCTCAAAGTTACCTTGCGGCAACATGTCTCGCACCATATTGCGAATGACTCGACTGTCGTCAATAACCAGGATTTTGTGATTTGCCACGACAGGCTCCTCTAACAACTTAAAACGTAGAATTTGCTTCGGGAAAGTGAGAACGAGAACGTTACTCTAGCAAGGTATAGTGTATCCTCTGAATCAACCAATCGCATGGTTTCTTCAGACTGGCATCCTTTCCCAAGTAATGCCAGGTAGCCATTTTGCCCTGACTGTTGCCCCCAATGATGACCAGGAAACTAACGTCCGTATCGTGATTGAGATTCGTCTTGCTCAGGTACAGATATTATAGGTTCTTAATATCTCTCACAGCAGCGTATGGCAGATTTCACTACTACTTAGTTAACCCAAATTTTTAATTAGTTTGAACTCACCAGGGACTCTTTCTGAAAAATTCGAACCTTTATTAAGAAACGCTTGACATTTTTCACTGATGGCTGATCCAATTCAACAATTCACACCGTTGATTCACCCGATAGAACAGCAGCAGATGCCGGGGCTCACCCTTCCCGCGTGGCTGAAGCGCCCTATTGGTAAAACGAGCGAAATCTCGACTGTTCAGAAGATCGTCAAAAAACGTAATATTCACACGATTTGTGAAGAGGGGCGCTGTCCCAATCGGGGAGAATGCTATGCCAATCGAACGGCTACGTTTCTGCTGATGGGCGCGACCTGCACCCGAGCCTGTGCGTTTTGCCAGGTAGACAAGGGCCATGCCCCGATGCCCCTCGACCCCGATGAACCTGCAAAGGTCGCAGAGTCGGTGCAGTTGCTAGGGCTGAAGTATGTAGTGCTCACGTCTGTGGCTCGGGATGATTTGCCGGATCACGGGGCATCCTGGTTTGTGCAGGTGATGACGGCGATCCGCAACGCAGTGCCCACGGTGCACATTGAAGTGCTGACGCCTGATTTTTGGGGCGGACGTGGGGGCGAGTCGAGTCAGTTTGAGCGGGTGAAGACGGTGACTGAGGCTCGTCCGGCATGCTTCAACCACAACATTGAAACCGTAAAGCGGTTACAGGGGCCAGTGCGGCGAGGCGCGCAATATGAGCGATCGCTCCGAGTTCTAAAAATCGTCAAGGAACTGAATTCTGACATTCCCACGAAATCGGGGCTGATGCTGGGGCATGGTGAAACTGAGGCCGAAGTCATCGAAGCCATGCAGGATTTGCGAACCATCCAGTGCGATCGCCTCACCCTGGGGCAGTACATGCGTCCTTCACTGGCCCACCGTCCGGTAGAGCGGTATTGGACACCTGAGGAATTTGACCGACTGGGGGCGATCGCCCGTGATATGGGCTTTTCTCACGTCCGTTCTGGCCCGCTGGTGCGAAGTTCGTATCATGCCGGAGAAGTCGAAGACGTGGTAGACGAACTGCCGCTTTCCTAAATTTGCTTTCCTAAATTTGCTTTCCTGAATCCGCTTTCCTGAATCAACCCAAAAGAATCATTCATCGGGCCTGACCTCTATGACGCAACTCTCTGTTCCCGAATCTCGCCCCCAGACACCGCATCACGGTCATCGACATGGGGATGAACCTCATTCTCACACCCACGGGGCAATTGATCCGGCGATCGCAACGTCAGAGCGCGGACTTTGGGCAGTGAAGGTGTCCCTCGTGGGGCTGATGATCACGGCGATCGCCCAAGCGACGGTGTTTTGGCTATCGGGTAGCGTAGCTCTCCTGGCAGATCTGATTCACAATGTGGGCGATGCCCTGACGGCACTCCCTTTGGGGGTGGCGTTCATCGTGGGGCGACGTAAACCCACCGAACGCTTTGCTTACGGCTATGGGCGAGTCGAAGATCTGGCAGGCTTGGCGGTTGTGGGCGTCGTGTTGCTGAGTGCGATGATTACGGCCTATGAGTCGATTGATCGCTTTTATCACCCCCAACCGATTCATCATCTGGGAGCACTGGCGATCGCCGCGATTATCGGGTTTATCGGTAATGAAACCGTTGCTGTTTTTCGCATGAGGGTGGGCCGTGAAATCAACAGCGCCGCACTGGTGGCGGACGGTCAACATGCGTTAGCTGACGGATTGGTGAGTTTGGCGGTACTCGTAAGCGCAACCGGGGTTTGGCTGGGATATGTCTGGGCTGATCCCGTGATTGGGTTGGTGATTACCGCATTGCTTTTGAAGATCGTTTGGGAATCAGGGCAAACGATCTTTACTCGCTTACTCGATGGTGTTGACCCAGAGGTCATTGACAGCCTGCGTCATGCTGCTGAGCATGTGACTCAGGTAGAATCCGTGAGCCATATTCGGGCACGATGGTTGGGCCATCGGCTGTATACAGAAATCGATGTGGTGGTGGCTGGGGAGTGTTCGGTTAAAGAGGGACAGGCGATCGCCAACGCCGTGAGGGATCAGATTCAGACGCATATTTCTTATCTGGATAACGCGACGGTGCGAGTCGTTTGCGAAGACCCATAGAACCTCTGCACAGCAAACTGTTCCTTGTTCCCAGTATCTCGCTGGGAATGCCCGCTAGAGCCTTTGGCTCCCGTTTAAATTGGAGCCAGAGGCTCCCGCAGTGGCTCCCTGCCAGAGGCAGGGAGCCAGAAAACGCGACGGTGCGAGTTGTTTAAGACCCATAGAACCTCTATACAGCAAACTATTCCTTGTTCCCAGCGTCTCGCTGGGAATGCCCGCCAGAGCCTCTGGCTCCCGTTTAAATTGGAGAAAGAGGCTCCCGCAGCGGCTCCCTGCCAGAGGCAAGGAACCAGAAATTTATGTTCACCTACTTAAATGCGCTTGTAAGGTCTCCTTGATCCAAGCTGCATGGTCTGGAAGAAAGTCATCCCGACTGATCAACACATAGTCGTTAACCTCAAACAGTTTGTTCAGGTGAACTGGCTGGAGCTGATCATAGGGGGGCTGATGGTCTTGCCACGCCATCAATTCTGACGTTGACACAAGGGCTACATCAAGCTGTTCCGTGCTGATCAGACTTGCCAACCGCAAGGCATCACGGGCACGGGTCACCATCGCTCTTGATTCAGGAATTTCTTCGGCAAGGGTATGGGCGATCGCCCGTCCCAACTCATAGGCCGCTGCATCCTCACGATTGACAACGACGAAGAGATGCAGCTTACGGTACACCTTCCACTGGGGGAACGGGGTATGGGCGAATGGGGGGATCAAGGGAAAAAGGGCGATCGCCCCCATGCCTCTCAAATATTCACGACGCTTCACCGGACAGCCACCTCAACACGACTCTGAGAAGGACGCGGAGATTTATTTTGAGAAGCGTCTCCATCGGTAAAGATCGTCAGCGGAATAATGGCCGACACCAGATAATTTGGCACGTCTACAAGCTGACCAATCCGTAAGTCAGCAGCCACGCTGGCAACGACATAGGCTTGCTCACGAGTCAAGCCGTGGTTATTAACCAGGTAGTCCACCATGTCAATGAGCGCGTTTCGAGCCGCCAATGTCAGATCTTCTGACAAGTTACTCAGAGGTTCTAACACTTCGCTATTGAGGTAAGTATGATAAGGAGGGATTTCGCCCGCTTGTTTAATTGGAATTCCTGTCGTTGCGTAAAACGCTTCAGGTGCCAATGCCTTGAGCTGATCGCCGCCTTCAAATTGAGGAGCTTTAACTTGTGCTCCTAACCCTTCACGAATTTCGGTCGATACGGTAACAGTTGCCCCCATTTCGATGGCCGTACCCGAAACTTCTCCATCCCCTTGGGCATAGTGAACATCGCCAGCAAACAGGCCGCATCCATCGACAAAGCAGGGAAACAGCACAGTCGTCCCGACTTGCATCTGCTTCACGTCCATATTTCCGCCATTCTCGCGGGGTGGAATCGTGCGAATGCAGCGATCCTTATCTGTCCCCTCTGGGCCACACAACTCAGCGGGCAGGGCTCCCGTAGGCAGCGGAGTTAGAGAAATGCCGCCTGCTTCTGCTAATTCTGCTTCGCGGGCTAGAAACGTTTCCAGTTCAGGATCTCCAGGCAGAACCCCCAGGGATCCGGCGAAGGGAGCAAAGGGAATTTGGACGCTGGGGATCTCGTCTGATACGGCCATCGTGCGATCGAGGCTCCAGTTTGCAATGTAGGGATCGGGAAATAAATCGCGCAGGAAGCCAAATCCTGGAGCTAT
>JAYKJC010000131.1:0-3563 GCA_035285885.1 Leptolyngbyaceae cyanobacterium
CCCATCTATCCTTAATCGATTGATGACTACCACAATGGATTACTCATAAAAGGCAGAGCAGCATTGCATCTGTAGCGTCGAATACAGTTTCAGCAGAAGCCATTGAGCAGACACGGATCAACAGCGATTCTAGAAATGCCCCAATTCTTGTCCGCTAAAATTGACCTAACGTCACCGACCTAACGTCACTTTCTCTCCTGCCATGATCGCTGCCAACAACCTCCCAACGCTCACCCCAGACGAATACTTTGTCTGGGAAGAACAGCAGCTTGAAAAATATGAATACATTGATGGCCAAGTCTACGCAATGGGTGGCGGTAGCGTTATCCACAGTCGTATTGCTGTCCGGTTAATTACTTTATTGACGAATCACCTGGAAGACAGTGGCTGCGAAACGGGCAACTCAGACTTGAAGGTCAATATTCCTGAAACTAAGAACTATACCTACCCGGATGTCAGCGTCACCTGCGACGAACGGGACAGAAGCACCTCTCAATACATTGCCTACCCTTGCCTGATTATCGAAGTACTATCGGATAGCACTGAAGCCTACGATCGAGGCGGGAAATTTAGGCTGTATCGGCAGAATCCTGCATTAAAAGACTACCTCCTCGTCAGCTCTGCCCGCATCGAAATGGACTTGTATCACAAAAATGACGTAGGCGAATGGATCATTCTCAACTATCAACCGGGGGACATCATCGAGCTTAAAAGTATCAACCTACGTTTCCCCATCGAGCAAGTCTATCGAGGACTTGATCTGACTCTAGATGCCTAAATGACTTTTACAGCGCTGTGCGCGTTGGTGAGGTACGGTGGGGTCTGCACATTGCTATCTCTTTAGAAACTTATGTGACTGCTATAGTTTGAGTTACGCACCCATGTCTGTTCTGCCTGAAATGCAAAGATACCTTGCAACGGCTCGACGCCGTCAACAGCAACGCAAAGAAAACCTGCATCAGCGTCGGCAACACGCACTTGCCCAAGCTAAAGTTGCTGCCCATATTTTGCGAGAAGAATTTGACGTGAGTCGCATCGTTGTGTTTGGGTCTGTGCTGGATGAATCTGCGTTCCACGAGTCCTCAGATTTAGATTTAGCGGTGTGGAATTTGTCCTCTTCTGATTACGTTGATGCTGTTGCGCGACTTCTTCGACTGACAGACTTTTCGATTGACTTAGTTGAAGCAGAACGGGCTACTCCCTATCTTCAAGCGAGTATTGAAAAGGGGCTAGACCTATGAGCGAGTATCGGGTTTTGGCAGCTCGACTGAGTAATGAACTCAAGACCTTAGACCGAGTCGTTCATGCTGCTCAATCACAGTGCAGCAAGGCTCAGAAAATCGGAGATCCAGATTTCTACCAAGCCGCTGCATTGAGCTTACAAAACTACTACATGGGAGCAGAACGCATCTTTGAAGAGGTGGCTAAGAAAGTCGATCTCTCTCTCCCTACAGGAGCAGGAACTCATCGTGAACTCCTGGAACAAATGGGACTAGAAATTCCCAATACCCGTCCTCCTTTACTCTCGGAAGAGACCATTACTCAGGTGAACACCTATCGAGCCTTCCGTCACGTAGTCATTCACCGCTACGGATTTGAACTATATCCTGATCGAGTTGCAGCCCTCGTCGAGCAATTGGCAGGCTGTCATGTTCTGCTTACTCGTGACGTTAAAGCATTCTGCCAATTCTTACTGGAACTCGATCAATCCCTGTCAGAGAACCTGTAAAGTAAACTTTGTCTAGAGTGGGAACTGGAGCTTGGTTGAGTTGGAAGTTTTGCTGAGTTTTTATTCGTTTGTCACTAAAATTGGCATACTGATGACAGCTCACCGTACAACGCGAGGCAGATGTGCAAGAGAGACCGTTAATCACCATCGTGGGTAGCGCCAATCAAGAACGCGCGAGCGAACTTGGCCTCAAGAAAGTGGAGATCGCACAGCAAGCCGCGAAAGAACTGGGGTGGGCGATCGCCGAGGCAAACTGCCGCTTGTTAGTGTACTCTACCCAACCGGGCTTCATCGAGTACTACACCATTCGCGGCTACATTGAAAGCGGGCAGGGAAAGCCAAATTCTATTCAAATCCGGTATCCGCTGACGCTTGAACAACCAGAGTTGCCCGACCAAAACAGTAACGAACACCTGTTTGACTGGCGGCCTGATCGCAGCAAAGACTGGGAAGTGTCCTTCTACCGCTCTCTGCAAGAAGTAGACGGCATGATTTTAATTGGCGGTGGGCAGTCAACCCTGATTAGCGGCCTTGTCGCCATGGGGTACCGAAAGCCCATCCTGGCCTTAGCGAGCTTCGGGGGCTGTGCTGAGAAGGTGTGGGAAGCGCTCTCCATTGAGCGTGACCTGCTTGAGCATCGCGACATTACGTTCATGGCGAGCCCCAAGTGGTCATCCACCTCTGCGAAAGAAGGCATTCAGATTCTGCTGAGGCAACGACAACGCCGTGAGGAAGAAGCCAAGCAACTGCGTCTAGCAGAACTCCGTAAAAGCGCCAACCTGACGCGACATGCGCTGGTTTCAGCCACACTGTTTCTCGTTGCGCTAGCCAGCGTCCCCATTGCCTGGGGAGGAGGACTGCCCTATCCGTGGCTGCTCTGGCTGCTGTTTTTCTCACCCGTTCTCGGCGGTGTTTCAGGAGCCACCATTCGCACGGTGTTTGATTTGCGACAGGGAAGTTTGCCGCTGACCACACCATCCACCATTACGACCATTGCCCTGGGGTTAATCGCAGGGGGCGTTGCAGGGCTGTTGTTTATTTCTGCTCAGCTCACCGCAATTCCGGCGGTGCCTGATGTCACCGATGCGGTCAACAGCACTGCTCTCGCCACAGCCTCCCTACAACTGCAAGCTTCTCAGGCAGGTCGTTTAGTTCCCTTTGCAGTATCGATTGGATTTATCGCTGGACTCACGTTAGATGCGGTCTTTCGGCGTTTGCTCAGCATCGATGTTGTCAGCACGGATGGCATTATCAGCGGATCAAGCTCAGAGGCTTAAGGGGTGGGCGATCGCCCCATTCATCTCATCGGGTGAAATCACCAGGCAGGGGCGCGTCTTTTGAATCTCTCGTCCTACTGTGGGGTCAAGGTTGATTAGAAAAACATCAAAGCGCCGGACTACCATTCCCATTCGCGCTCATCCCATTCGCTCGTTATTGCATCATCGAGCAAGGCGTCGTCATTGTTGTCTGCCATCGCCTCAAATGCGGCTTGCCATCCGGCCCGTGGTTTAGAAGCCGCACGAAGAATCAGAACATTGTCTTGAATCTCAATTTCGACATCTTCTTCAATGCCACTTTGCTCAAGCAGCGGCTTAGGAATACGAATGCCTTGAGAATTCCCGATTTTGATAATTCGAGTCCGAATTCCATGACTCATGATGATTAACTCAGTGTAGTAATTACAGTGTGGTTACTATGTTTTGTATTGTCAATGAAGGCGATCGCCCCTTCTACCTCTGCTGAAGTGACTGTAATAATTGCCTCGGACGATAAAACGCAATGTCTTCATAACGATCGGGATGATTGATCATCATGTAGCGTTCGTACTCAAACC
>JAYKJC010000132.1:0-10124 GCA_035285885.1 Leptolyngbyaceae cyanobacterium
ATTGGTGAATCCGACAATTTCTGATTCGACCCTACAGTCAGCAACGCCCAAAATGTCTTCACGCTACTGGCTGTAGCGATGCATCGTGAAAAATTGACTAGAGGGCAGTAGAAATATCGAATGCGACTTGCACTGGTCATTGGCAATTCTCGGTTGCACTGGGCAGTGCTGTCAGAAAGACGTGTTTACGCAACTTGGGATACTGAGCCTCTTGATAGAGGGGCGATCGCCCCCCTATGCTCCCGTCCTGATCCGCTCAATTCTCGACTGACTCTTGCGCCATCCCAAGAACTAGAACAGATCACTCTCACCCCTCCTCTCATCATTGTGTCTGTTGTTCCTCAGCAAACGGCATTCTGGCAGCGGCATATTTCATGCGACGTCATCACTCTGGAGCAGATTCCGCTTCGTGGACTCTACCCCACCATGGGGATTGACCGGGCGATCGCCGCTTTAGGTGCGGGAGAAACCTACGGATTTCCGGTGCTGGTGATTGACGGGGGAACGGCACTGACGCTCACGGGGATTGATGGCGATCGCCGGGTGATTGGAGGGGCGATTCTGCCGGGACTGCGGTTGCAGGGGCGATCGCTGAATCAGCACACCGCAGCTTTGCCTGAGATTGACTTTGCGAGTCCATCATCGTCACCAGCATCTGCCATTCCTCGATGGGCAGTGACAACACCGGATGCAATTCGCAGCGGCATTTTTTACACCATTCTGTCAGGCATTCGTGATTTTGTTGAAGACTGGCGCGTTACTCATGTTGATAGCCGAGTTGTGTTGACGGGGGGAGACGGAGAATTTCTGTATCGTCATCTGGGCGATCGCTATCCTCAGATGAAGCCGCTGATGAGTTTTGAGCCCCATCTAGTTTTTAAGGGAATTCAGACTCTGCTAACGAAAAAGTGCCCAGAGCCTTGAAACACTCTGAGCACTGACATTCAGGAATATTTATCATTCAGGAATATTTAACCCGACAGAAATTGCTACGCAGCCAGATCTCCCGATTCTTGCAAGGCATGGAGGCGATGATAGATGCCGCCATGACGCAGCAATTCCTCGTGAGTGCCGACTTCAGCGATCCGTCCCTGATCCAACACAACAATCTTGTCAGCATCTCGGACGGTGCTCAATCGGTGAGCGATGATCAGCGTGGTTCGCGTTCCCAAGATGCTGCGCATCGCGAGCTGAATCGACCGTTCAGACTCATAGTCGAGGCTTGACGTTGCTTCGTCAAAGACCAGCACATCCGGATCGACCAGCAACGCTCGGGCAATGCCTAATCGCTGGCGCTGTCCCCCAGACAGTCGCACACCCCGTTCTCCAACCACGGTCTGATAGCCGTTGGGCAGCATGTGAATGAACTCATCCACCCGAGCGACCCGACAGGCAAACTCGACTTGCTCAAAGCTGGCTTTTGGGTTGCCATAGGTTAAGTTGTCGAGCAGCGAACCGTTGAAGACATCGACTTCTTGGTGAACGATCGCCAACCGACGACGATAGCCCGTGACATCCAGTTGCCGAATATCCTGCCCATCCATCAAGATTTGACCGGAGTTGGGCTCAAAGTAACGAAACAGGAGTTTCACTAACGTCGATTTTCCTGACCCCGATCGACCAACCAACGCCACCGTTTGATTCGGTTCAATCAACAGGTCGATGTTGTTGAGGATGGGACGATCGCACTCGTAGGCAAAGGAAACATTAGAGAAATGCACCTTCCCTGTGAACTCATAGTTCATTACTGCGTCTGGAGTCGTCACAATACTCGCAGCATCAACCCCGCTTGGCTGCTTCATAAATTCATGAAATCGCAGCATGGAGGCGTAACGACGGGCAAATACTTCGGCCACGATGCTGATGGGCTCTAGCTCAGAGAAAGCCATGCTAGAGATCGTCAGCGTAGTGATGAAATGCCCCAGGGAAATCTGACCCCGGACGGTGGCAAATAGCGTTAGCGCTAAAATGCCGAAGACACTACTTTGAATCACAGACCGCTGCCAGGTGAACAGCCGAACGTAGCCCAGGTGAATGGCGTAATCCACCACTTTGAACTCGCGCTCAAGTCGCTCTTGCTGACGCTTTAGCTCTTTCCCTTCTGTCGCAAACGCTTTGACCGTTTTGATATTTGTAATGATCTCAGACGTTCGACTTTCGGTATTTTCCATGTACTGATCGAGAATCGCTTCTCGCTTAATCAGCCGCTGGAGCTTGTTCAAGGTGAATCCGAGAATAAACACGAACGAGATGAGAAAGACAATCGCGATTCGCCATTCGATGAAACTAATCACCACGAAGATGCCGAAGACACGGAATAGCTTTGGCAAAAGTTGTCCCGCTACGTCTGGATAGGTCCAGGTGTGATTCGACAGTCCCCGTGCGACCCGACCCGCAATGCGACCCGGATTGTTCTCATCAAAAAACTCCAGGGGGAGGGTCAAGAGTTTTTCGATGACTCGACTCGATTGATCTCGGCGCGATCGCAACGGAATATCCCAGTGAAACCAGGTGCCCAACCACGGCTGAATCGGAGCCCGAACAACTGTTGCCACAAAAATCACCCCCAGCAAGACCCCCAGCATGGTGGTGCGATCGACTGACCATCCGGCCCAGTTGGCTAAGGCGGTGATGACAGAACGGCTGACCGGGTCTACATCTCCAGTCGATAAGACATTGAGGATTTGTCCAGTGGCATAGGGAACCAGCAGATCAATCACCTCAAATACACTACTCGCAGCGATGCTGAAAATGGCGATCGCCCAATAGGGACGAAAATAATTAACGATATCTTTGAAAGAAGACATAATGACCTGCCTTGAATGCATCCCAAGTCCACAATGTGGCCTTTTGTTTGTGATCTTCTTTTGAAGAAAAGGATTGGTGTTCGAGTGCATCATACTGATGCACCAACCCATCTTCTAAATTCCTGTACCACAACACGTGAGCGTCTCGAACTATCTTATACTACAAATGTAACTTTTGGACTACATTTTGCCACATGCGCTTATGCCCGGATTCCTGAAGCGGTATCGGTCGGGTTCCTGCGTGGGGGACTGCATCTGCGCTAGCGCCCCTAAAATTATTTCCGAATTGCTAGAATTCACGGCCTTGTGGGCATAATAAACAGGTAAATCAGCCTGTGAACTTGATTTCCTGATAGCCGGTGAGGTGCGTGTAGATAGGTGCGTATAACTATGGTCTTTGGGAGCTATGCTTACAAAGAATTTCACTTCAAAGATGGAATGTTAGGAAAGGCGATCAAGTCCCGAATCCCATGGTTGACTTACCTTTCACGTATTTCTTGCAGAGGAATAATCCTTGAAGTAGCATCATGTATGCCCAGGACACCTCTCTTTTATTGACAGTTAGTTTAACCAAATTCAAGATTCTATGAATCTGCGTTGGATAATGGGTGAGATCGTCGAAAGTTCTGATATGGTTCAGTCAGGTTGATTGTGATATAGGAAATGCTTGCGTCTTTAGTCACATCAGTGACCCATGCAGCAAGCAACTAGAGTTGCTAAATATTCTAATTGAGTGAGTATTTTTTATGAGAATTCTTGTTACTGGCGGAGCTGGTTTTATTGGCTCACACCTAATTGATAGGTTGATGGAGCAAGGCCACGACGTCATCTGTTTAGATAACTTCTATACGGGCCATAAGCGAAATATTTTGAAGTGGATGAATCATCCCTATTTCGAGTTAATTCGCCACGATATTACTGACCCCATCCGACTTGAAATTGACCAGATTTATCACTTGGCATGTCCCGCATCTCCAGTTCATTACCAGTACAATCCGGTCAAAACCATCAAGACTAATGTAATGGGAACGCTTAACATGCTCGGTCTGGCCAAGCGTGTCAAAGCTCGCTTTCTACTTGCATCAACATCAGAGGTTTATGGCGATCCTGATGTTCATCCTCAGCCTGAAGAATACCGTGGAAACGTGAACACGATTGGTATTCGCAGCTGTTACGACGAAGGTAAGCGAGTTGCTGAAACTCTCGCTTTTGACTATCACCGTCAGAATGATGTTGATATTCGGGTTGCCCGCATTTTCAATACCTATGGTCCACGAATGCTTGAGAACGACGGTCGGGTTGTCAGCAATTTTGTGGTTCAAGCGCTGAAGGGAAATCCGATTACGGTCTACGGAGATGGGTCACAAACGCGAAGTTTCTGCTACGTGTCTGACCTGGTTGAAGGGTTGATGCGATTGATGAACGGTGACTACATTGGGCCTGTTAATTTGGGCAATCCCGGTGAGTACACGATTCTACAACTTGCCCAGACTGTTCAAGAAATGGTCAATCCATCGAACGACATTAAATTTGAACCTCTACCTCAAGATGATCCTCGTCGTCGTAAGCCTGACATTACTAAGGCGAAGCAGTTTCTCGGATGGGAACCCACGATTCCATTGCAAGAAGGCTTAAAAATGACGATTGAGGATTTCCGGGCTCGAGTCGAAGCAGAGAAGCCAGAAGTGGTTTCGCTCTAAGCCTATTCACTCTAAGCCTATTCATGATGGGTAAGCAGGGTTAGACGTTGTAGCCGGACGTATTCATCAAGTTTTGATGTAGAGTCCCGAATGCTCATGAACTCTACATTTTATGAAACTAAAACGGTTTCAATTTAGTCTTTAGCACTACGTATTTTAATTGTCGCGAGGAGTTTCCTAATGCGTGTTTGTGTCATTGGTACAGGTTATGTCGGTCTTGTAACGGGCGTTTGCCTGGCTCACATTGGTCATGATGTGATCTGCGTTGACAATAACGAAGAAAAAGTCAAGGTGATGAAGTCTGGGCAGTCGCCCATTTATGAACCGGGTCTGTCTGAGCTGATGCAACAGGCGATTCAAGAGGACAAAATTCAGTTCACAACCGATTTGGCCGCAGGCGTTTCTCATGGTGAGGTATTGTTCATTGCGGTCGGAACCCCACCCCTTCCAACTGGGGAGAGCGATACTCGCTATGTTGAGGCGGTCGCTCGGGGAATTGGAAATCACTTGAATGGCGGTTACAAGGTTATTGTCAATAAGTCTACGGTACCCATTGGTTCTGGAGACTGGGTTCGCATGATCATTCTGGATGGTGTTGCAGAGCGCCAAAAAGAAATGGTCACGTCTGGTGGCGGGACAGCGACGGTTGCTCCAACCCCTGATTTTGATGTTGTGAGTAATCCTGAGTTCCTCCGTGAAGGTTCGGCTGTTTTCGATACCTTCAACCCCGATCGGATTGTGCTGGGAAGCAACGGTCAGCGGGCGATCGCCATGATGAAGGACTTGTATGCTCCCATCGTGTCGCGCCAGTTCGCAGATGATAAGTCTCTGCCAACGGTTCCTGTGGTTGTAACTGACCTCAGTTCTGCGGAAATGGTGAAGTATGCGTCGAACTCATTCTTGGCTACGAAGATTAGCTTCATCAATGAGATTGCCAATATTTGCGATCGCGTCGGCGCAGATGTCACTCAGGTTGCGAAAGGCATCGGACTTGACTCTCGCATCGGCAGCAAGTTTTTGCAGGCTGGTATCGGTTGGGGAGGTTCCTGCTTCCCGAAAGATGTTGCAGCGTTAGTTCACACTGCTGATGACTATGGCTATGATGCAACATTGTTGAAGGCAGCGGTTGATGTAAATTCTCGTCAGCGTCTGATTGCGGTTGAGAAGCTTCAGCAAGTGCTGAAGATTTTGAAGGGCAAGACTGTCGGATTGTTGGGGTTGACCTTCAAGCCTGATACCGATGACATGCGTGATGCTCCAGCCCTTATCTTGATTGAGCAGTTGACTCGCCTGGGTGCGAAAGTTAAAGCCTATGACCCCATCGTGTCTCAGTCGGGCATGAGAGATGGGTTGTCGAACGTCATGGTCGAAACAGACCCAGAGCGTCTTGCGGATGGCTGTGATGCGCTGGTCTTGGTTACGGATTGGAATCAATTCAAGACCCTTGACTTCAAGAAGATGTCTGAGTTGATGAATAGCCCGATCATTATCGATGGTCGTAACTTCTTGGACAAAGCTGCTCTCGAAGAGATGGGCTTCCAATACGTGGGTGTTGGTCGCTAAGTCTACTGCGAGTTTAGAGGGTCAAAGGATAAAAGCAAACGGCGGGAAGCATTACTTCCCGCCGTTTGCTTTTATCCTTTGACTAAGTGCTTGAGTCGTATGCGCATCTGTTGCAAAAACGGTTGATTTGCTTCTGATTGAACCAGAGGTTCAGGCTTTTCTTCATTGAGATATCGATAGTGCTCCCAAATCTCCCAGTAGGGGCAACCCGGCTCAATTTTGAAACCTGCCCAATGGAGATACTGCAATGGCTGTCCTCCGTGATTTGGATCTATCAACCCATCGCCCTGCCGCACGAATTGAGGGCTACCTGCCCAATTGCCTGGAACCCCGCCCGGTCGGCGCACAATATTAAAGCGCTTTTTAATGCGGTTTAACACCATGTAGTTGATGATGGGCTGATCCGAAGTTTTTTGGGAGAAGTCAAAATATTCTGGATGAGCCGCGCATTCGTGAAAGGTTTCGTATAAGTCTGCTTCAGTGATGACGCCTTTTCGAGATCCCCAAAAACCTCCATTAAAGATGTCCTGCATCTCATGATCCTGAAATACTCCTTCTGTCAGGACAGTGGGAGTGAAGACGTTGGTGATACCGCCTGCATGTTGATAGTCGCAACAAATAAAGTCATATTCTGTCAGGTAGTTCAACGTATCGACAATCTTCTCGAAGACCACGATGTCGGTGTCGATGTAAATAAACTCATCAAATGGCCCGAACCAGCAGGCTTGTTTACGGAACTGATTGGGGCGGGCAAAGAATTCTTCGCCAAACACATCTCTTAGGCGAATGGATAGGGACTCGATGAACTCTAACGGTTCGTACACAGAAACACCAAATCGATCACCCAAAATTTGAGCAACGTCGTGATAGTGATTGTCATAGGGAATCAAAATCACTGGGGTGTCTGGATCACACGCTCGAAGACTGTTCATCAGGGCGATCGCCTGATCAGCAAATCTGTCATTGGCCATGATGTAGATTCCGCGACTCATTGGTAGTTACCCCCACTGATTAACGTATTCAGAGAGCCAGTTCATTAGATTTAACTTGTGCAAAATGATCTGTCGGGCTTCGGCGATCGCCCCTTTTCGTTCATGCCATGCATCAGGGGTTGAGGTGATGTCTCGAATGTAGGCGAGACCTGCTTCGTCCAGGCTAGGTAAGCGGACAAAGCTTCCTTCGGGCAGCAGCGTATCGGCGGCTGATCCACCGTAGTAAATCGGCAAACACCATGCCAGCAAAGAATCCCAGAGTTTTTCGCTGGCATACCAGGCATTGTCTGCGTAGTTTTCGATGGCCAGGTTGTAATAATACGGAGCCATGACGTGCCACTTGTTGCTCACTTCGCCACCGCCCTTCGCCCAGTCGGGTAAGTCTCGCCCAAAGAGATCAACATCAACACTGTTTTCCACAAGCTGCTGCATGAATGCCAACCGCTTGCGATGGTTTTCTGTGCGGCTAATGCCGGAGGTGATCCAGCTGCACATGCGTGCTTTGGGAGGGGCATCGAGCGTGTCGAGTTCTCGAAAGGAGGCTTTGACGTACCAGATGGCGGGCATGTAATCGGGGGTGGGAGCAAAATCTGCTGGCCCTGCAACAAATCCACAGTGGTTTTGAGCGGTCTGGTAGTGGTGGTTCTGCTTCTCGATAATTTCATCCAGAGGCGGTTCTCGGGTTAACGAGAGGATGCGTTCTTTAGGAACCTGTTGGAGTACGGCATCGATTGCTGGTTGCTCAGGTGTGGGTGCCTTCGATGAGGATCGATGACGAAACGGCCACAGGTTTGAGCGAGTTAAGTGACTGGAACGATTTGAATCAGGAGGGGAGAAGACTGGAGAATCGAAATTGTATTGATAAAGCAGAAGGACATCGGGATGGGGCGATCGCGCGTTGAGTTGAATGTTTCCCCATTGGCCTAATGCATGGGGGGTTTGGTTCCATAACCAATCGACCGGACGAGGGTTGAGCCCTGTGTAAGAACTCACCATACCAATCGTATATTTAGGGGAATTTACCATAGTTCGTTATCAGCATTCATTGGCTATCAGCACCATTGAGAACTTTGCCAAGTCGTGATTAAGACATTCATCGAGCCTTCATGTTGCTGTTTTCTAATAGAGGGTTAAGTCATAAGGAATCAGGTCATAGAAGATTAAGTTCTTTTGAGAAATGCCGTTCAACGCCTACCGATGCTTAAGGCCCATAAACCTCATGCTGCGAGTGAGAGGAAACCATCTACCGTCTTGTCTTCATGATTTAATCGATGTTTTGGCTGACGTTTTAGTCGGGATATAGAAGAAGGTGAAATTAAATGGACGCCAAGCGGTTACAGGCATCGACTGCGCTAAACTTCGTTTACAACCCCAGCCGCAAGACAAGCTTAGAGTACCCAAAACATCTTAGGAATCCCAGATGGATCGACTGCGCTTTTTTAATGTGTTTAATGCTCGATTATCTCGAAAGATTGTTTTATGGATCTTCGCCAGCATTATCGTGATTGAAGGCATTATTTTGGTGCCTTCGGTGTTGCGCAGAGAACGGGAACTCCTTCGGTATTTAGAAGAAATTTCGACTGCGAAAGCGTCTGGCATTTTTACAGCTAAAGATTTAGCTGTTGATGATGATCAAATCTTGGACTACGCCCGGTCTCTGCAAGAAAATGAGGTCGTGGTTGGAGGTGCGCTCTACCGAGTCGATGGAACCCTTGTCGGAACGTTTGGAGAGCCGCCTGAACTCACGTTCGACACTGTAACGACTCAACAAAAGACAACGAGGCTCGATCGAGTTGAGTCTCGATATGAAGCTCTGTGGAAGATGTCTCCGCTAGAGGAGCGATATGTGCTGATCATTCGGCATGATTCGACTTCTGTGAAGGAAGAATTCTTCGCGTTCATTGGGCGCATTTCAGGATTGGTTGTGATTATCTCCGCTTTTGTGACCATCGCCACGTGGATTGTTTTGGATCGCCTCCTCATTTCTCCTATTTTGATGCTGCGGCAAGATTTGCTGGGTGCAGGAGAAACGTTGAGCCACGACGATGGATTGAGCAAGATTCCTACCTGTGAGTCGATTGACACTGAGCGTCAAGATGAACTGGGGGATGTCAATCAGGCATTCTTGAAGATGGTGCAGCAAATATCAGAGGCGAATGCGATGCGTACTCAGGCTGAAGAGGGCTTGCGTTTGTCAGAAGAGAAATTCTCGAAAGCGTTCCAGTCCAATCCAACTCCATCGACGATTAGCACGATTGTGGATGGTCGGTTATTGGAAATCAACGAAAGTTTTTTTGTTCTCTTTGAACACTCTGAAGAGACTGCGCTCAACCAGACGGCTAAGGACATTCATCTCTGGGTGAATCCGGGCGATCGCACTCAACTGGTTCGCATGGTTCAGGAGCGAGGCTTTGTCAAAAATCAGGAGTATCGGTTGCGATCGCGCCTGGGCAAAATTCGCACGGTTCTCTATTCTGCGGAGAAAATTCAAATCAATGGAGAAGACTGTCTTCTGTCGGTGTACAGCGACATCACCGAGCGAAAGCGCTCAGAAGAAATTCTTCGAAATAGTGAAGTTCGGTTTCGCACGTTGATCCAGCAAGCCGTTGATGGGCTACTGGTGATGAATCGAACAGGACGAGTGGTGGATGCGAATCGGCAAGCTTGTCGAAACTTGCAGTACAGCCGACGGGAACTGCTGGCTCTGTCGGTCAAAGATTTTGTGGCCGAAACGCCTGTCAAAGACTTTCCTGCTCTTTGGCAGCAGCTCGAATCAAACGAATCTCTGACGATTGAGGGGAGGCATCGTCGGAAAGATGGTTCGACTTTTCCCGTTGAAGTTCGGCTGGGGATGCTGAACTACAGTGATGAAAAATTGCTGTTGGCGCTCGTTCGAGATATTTCTGAGCGAAAAAAGGCTGAAGAGGCAACGGCGCGACTGGCTGAAATTGGTGAGTTGGCGTCGATGATTGTGCATGAGGTGCGGAATCCATTGACGACCATTCTTATGGGGCTGAGTTCGTTTCAGCGGATGGAGTTGCCTGAGCGTGCCAAGGCTCGCC
>JAYKJC010000133.1:0-2842 GCA_035285885.1 Leptolyngbyaceae cyanobacterium
GACTGACCTGGTTTCCAATTTTCACCTATGGCGGCGGTATTCGATACTTGTTTGAGCCTACTTTTGGGTATCTTTTAGGATTTGTTCCGGGCGCATGGGTCTGCGGCATTCTCGCACTTGAGTTTCCTAAACGACTAGAGCTATTGGCTTTGAGCTGTTTGTGCGGACTCTTGACCGTTCATCTCACTGGAATTAGCTATCTAGTTGTCAATCATTTCGTAGACAATGAGAACACACAGACTCTGACTTCTCTATTAGTTGATCTTGTCAACTATTCCATCATTCCGCTTCCTGGCCAACTGGCGACCGTGTGTGGAGTCTCTCTCATTGCCTATATCTTGCGTTCGATCATGCTCTACTAGCATGGTAGGAAGATCTTAGACGGTCGTCGTTTCTACCGAGATCTGAAATGATATCTGAGAGTGCGCGTGCAGTCGGCCTACCCAGATGTTATTGCCTCTTGTGAACCACCTTAAATTGTTCTGTGAATTGTTCTGTTCAGTATGAGTATTAAAAATCGTCTGTTTTGGATTGCGGCGTTCATTAGCCTCATGATTGACCAACTCACGAAATATTGGGTCGTTCAAAGCTTCAAAATCGGCGATACACTCCCTCTTTGGGATGGGGTCTTTCATTTCACGTTTGTGACCAATACAGGTGCCGCATTTAGTTTGTTCAGCGAAAGTGGCGGGTGGCTCAAATGGCTATCTCTGATCGTGAGTTTGGGGCTTGTTGCCCTTGCAATCATTGGGCCTGTGATGAATCGATGGGAGCAAGCGGGATTTGGCTTTATTCTCGGCGGAGCCTTGGGGAATGGCCTGGATCGATTTGCGTCTGGAGAAGTCGTTGATTTTCTTGACTTCCGGCTGATTAATTTTCCTATTTTTAACATGGCAGATGTCTTTATCAATATTGGGATCATCTGCATTCTGATTACGGCGTTTCGTAGTCCTGAACCCAAAAAGTGATCTTCGACCTTTTGTTTATGAAGAAACAATACATTTTTGTCGGTTTAATGACATAACCAGAGGCGGGATCTTGGGTTTAAGATGCAATTCGTTAAGGGGGCTTGAAGATATGACCCCTTGGCAAAATTCTTCGGTATAAAGAGGTGCGATCTTTTTATGCAGATTGACTTGAAGGTTGCATGTTCGTTTGAACGGTTGACCACAGGCACGTTGTCGTTTTAAGGGATGAGAACAGCATGTACGCATTTGACACTGCGATTGAAGCGATTAAAGCGAGAGAAATTTTAGATTCAAGAGGACGCCCTACTGTAGAGGCTGAAGTTCATCTAGTGAATGGAGCGGTTGGGCTTGCCCAAGTGCCGAGTGGTGCGTCAACGGGTACGTTCGAAGCTCATGAGCTGCGCGATGGTGATGACAGCCGATATGGAGGCAAGGGCGTTCTCAAGGCGGTCATCAATGTTGAGGAGAAAATTGCGCCTAGTCTGTATGAGATGGATGCCTTGAACCAGATGGCGATCGACCGGGCCATGATTGAAATGGACGGCTCAAACAATAAGGCAAATTTGGGAGCGAACGCGATTTTGGCGGTGTCTCTGGCCAATGCAAAAGCTGCTGCACATGCTTTAGAGTTGCCGCTGTATCGTTATCTCGGTGGGCCGATGGCGAATGTGCTGCCTGTGCCGTTGATGAACATTATCAATGGGGGTGCCCATGCGGATAACAACGTTGATATTCAAGAATTTATGATTGTGCCGATTGGGGCGGCATCGTTTCGAGATGCGTTGCGCTGGGGGGCTGAAGTGTTTGCTGCCCTGAGCAAAGTTCTGAAGGGCAAAGGCTTATTGACTGGTGTGGGCGATGAAGGGGGGTTTGCGCCTAATTTGGGGTCAAACCAGGAGGCGCTTGACCTGATTATTGAGTCGATTGAAAAGGCGGGGTATCGTCCTGGAGAAGATGTGGCGCTGGCGCTGGATGTTGCTGCAAACGAGCTTTATAAGGATGGGCAATACGAATATGATGGAGCCCCCCATTCTCCGTCTGAGATGATTGGTTATTTGGAGTCACTGGTGAACCAGTACCCCATTGTTTCGATTGAAGATGGTCTTCATGAGGAAGATTGGCTGCATTGGCAGTTGATGGAAGAGAAGTTGGGCGATCGCATCCAACTGGTGGGGGATGATTTATTTGTGACTAATCCCATTCGTCTGCAAAAGGGAATTGATCAGCAAGCGGGCAACTCGATTCTGATCAAGCTTAATCAGATTGGCTCGTTGACTGAAACCCTGGAAACCATCGAACTTGCTACTCGCAGTGGCTATACCTCTGTCATCAGTCACCGTTCGGGTGAGACAGAAGATACGACGATTGCTGATTTGGCGGTTGCTACCCGTGCCGGACAGATCAAGACAGGCTCTCTCTGTCGCAGTGAGCGCATTGCGAAATACAACCGTCTGTTGCGGATTGAGGCTGAGTTAGGAGATCAGGCTGTTTATGCGGGTGCGGTGGGGCTTGGACCTCGCTTTAAAGCGACGTTTTAAGGCGATGTTGTATAGCTTTACGCTTTTGCGTTAAGACATTCGATCAGCATGTTTCCCCCGCTGCGCGGGGGAAACATGCTCAAACCTTAGCCAGTAGGGCTTTAACATCACTTTCGTCCATGTAGTTAGAGGATGGATGTCTCTGGACATTGCTGATTCGAGGCATGATGTTTGTAAGGGCGTACAGCCGTACGCCCCTACAGTTGGTTATTGGTGAATCCGACAATTTCTGATTCGACCCTACAGTCAGCAACGCCCAAAATGTCTTCACGCTACTGGCTGTAGCGATGCATCGTGAAAAATTGACTAGAGGGCAGTAGAAATATCGAATGCGAC
>JAYKJC010000134.1:0-17630 GCA_035285885.1 Leptolyngbyaceae cyanobacterium
CTTGCCGACACCGCCCATTTCATCGAGCACGAGGGTGTGAGTCCGGTCATAGGTTGCCCCCACAAGGAAAAACAGGCTGGCTCCGATGAGTCCGTGAGAAATCATCTGTAGCACCGCCCCACTCAACGCCAGATCTGTAAAGGCTCCGATGCCAATCAGCACGAATCCCATATGAGAAATCGATGAGTAGGCAATCTTGCGTTTGAGGTTGCGCTGGGCAAAGGAGGTAAGCGCTGCGTAGATGATATTGACGACGCCCAGAATAATCAGAATCGGGGCGAAATAGGCATGGGCATCGGGCAGCATCTCAATGTTCATGCGAATGAGGGCATACCCGCCCATCTTCAGCAAGATTCCGGCCAGCAACATGTGAACCGGAGCCGTGGCTTCTCCGTGGGCGTCGGGGAGCCAAGTATGCAGTGGAAAGATCGGGAGTTTCACCGCATAGGCGATTAGAAATCCCGAATAGACCAAAAGCTGGAACTTAAGCGGGAAGTCTTTGTCCATAAGCGATCGCATATCAAACGTAATGCTATCGCCATAGAAAGCCATCGCCAGCGCTGCTACAAGAATGAACAGCGATCCCCCAGCCGTATACAGAATGAACTTTGTTGCCGCATACAGACGCTTCTTGCCGCCCCATATTGACAGCAGCAGATAGACCGGGATCAGCTCCAGCTCCCACACCAGGAAAAACAGCAGCATGTCCTGCACGGCAAAGACAGCGATTTGTCCGCCGTACATTGCTAGCAACAGAAAATAGAAGAGCTTTGGCTTGAGCGTCACAGGCCAAGACGCAAGAATGGCCAGCGTGGTGATAAACCCAGTGAGCAAAACCAGGGGCATCGATAAGCCATCAACGCCAACCGACCACTTCAAGTCAAGGGACTCGACCCAGGTGTAGCTCTCAACGAGCTGCATACTTGAAATGCTGGGATCGTATTGACTGTAAAATGCGTAGGCAATCAGGGCAAAATCGAGCAGTCCAACAACGAGTGAAAACCACCGTACCGTTTTGCCGTCTTTGTCAGGGATGAAGGGCACCACTAAGGAGGCAACGACGGGGAAAAGAATAATGGTTGTTAACCAGGGAAAATTGGCAAGATCCATTGGATAAATGTTTAAAACTAAATCATTCAAAGAAATTTGAGAGGAATGAGAAGGATTGGGTGAAAGCCGACACTGAGATAAATGCCGACTTTCAGTCAACTCGCTATTTCACTGTCAAGTAATTCCTGAAATCAGCACTAGACCCAGCACTGCCCCAAAAACGATCAGCGCGTAGAATTGTGCCCGACCATTTTCAAGATATTTCAGTCCTTCGCCTGTCACCAAGGTGACGAAACCCGCAAGGTTAACGATTCCATCCACAATGCGGATATCCACTTCTAGAACTTGACGGGCTAGACGACGGGTGCCTTTGACAAACACCGCATCGTAGATTTCGTCGAAGTACCATTTGTTGAGAGATAGCTTGTAGAGCGGTTGAATGGATTGGGCGATCGCCGCTGAATCGATCTTTTTGCTGATGTACATCAACGACGCAAGCGTGATCCCAATCAGTCCGATCCCAACAGAGCTTCCGCCCATGATCAGAAATTCACCCCATTCAAACTCTGCGGGAATTTCCAGCGCAGGCATCGCTTCAACCAGCTCACCCGGAGGATGAATAAAGGCTTCAAAGTAATTCGCGAAGGGCGTTCCTAAGAGCCCCACCAGCATGGATGGGATCGCCAGAGCCACAAGCGGAAATGTCATGGAAACCGGAGATTCATGAGGCTCACTGCTGTGATGATGATCATCACCGTGAGTATCGTGCTCAACCGTTAATTCTTGAGAATTCATCGCACCGGGGCCAATGGACAGGCCCATCCGCTGCATCTGCTCAATTTTGAGCTGCTTACGAATCTCGTCTTCGTTGCCGCGAAACTCGCCTTCAAACGTGCTGAAGTACATGCGGAACATGTAGAAAGCCGTGATCCCTGCGGTTAACCAGCCCACGGCCCACAGTGCCGGATTGACAGCAAACGTCGATCCCAATATTTCATCTTTCGACCAAAACCCAGCAAAGGGAGGACTTCCGCAAATCGCAAGTGTTCCAATCAAGAAGGTAAACGCCGTGACGGGCATATACTTGCGCAACCCGCCCATCAACCGCATATCTTGCGCCAAGACTGGATCATGTCCTACGACTCCTTCCATTCCGTGGATCACCGAGCCTGATCCCAAAAAGAGCATCGCTTTGAAGTAGGCGTGAGTCATCAGGTGAAACAAGCCGGCACCGTAAGCTCCGACACCCATTGCCATAACCATGTAGCCCAACTGAGACATGGTCGAATAGGCGAGACCTTTCTTGATGTCATTTTGCGTAATGGCAATGCTGGCTCCCAAGAAGGCCGTGAATGCTCCTGTCCAGGCAATGATGTCAGTGGCGACTGGAATATGCTCAAAGACGGGGAACATGCGAGCAATCAGGAAGACTCCAGCGGCCACCATGGTTGCAGCGTGAATGAGGGCTGAAATCGGTGTCGGGCCTTCCATAGCATCCGGGAGCCAGACATGCAGAGGAAACTGAGCCGACTTTGCCACAGGGCCTAAGAAAACGAGTATTCCAAAGAATGCGGCCAGACCTGCACTCAACGCACCAGAGGCAATTAATTCCTGGAGGCGATCGCCAATCACCTCAAACTCAAAGCTACCCGTCGCCCAATAGAGTGCCAACATTCCGAGAAGTAGGCCGAAGTCACCGACCCGGTTGGTCACAAATGCTTTCTGACAGGCTTCTGCCGCTGCCTTTCGGTCAAACCAGAACCCGATCAGCAAGTAGGAACACATTCCCACCAGTTCCCAGAAAATATAAATCTGGACAAGATTTGGACTAATCACCAGTCCAAGCATGGACGAACTAAAGAGACTCAGATAGGCATAAAACCTGACATAGCCAGGATCGTGAGACATATACCCATCGGTGTAAATCATGACCAAGAACGCCACCGTTGTGACGATGACCAGCATTAGAGCTGACAAATGGTCGATGGTGTATCCCATCTTGAGGCTAAAATCTCCGGCAGATGCCCATTCAATCATGCGCTCATACGGAGCATGCCCCTGGATCTGACTCCAAAGCAGCGCAAATGAAAAAACCATGCCCACTCCAATGAGCGACACGATAAAGACAGAACACGCACTGCGAAACTGACTGAGGGATTTTCCATACGCTACTAGACCAATCCCCAGCAGCATAGCCCCTACGAGAGGAAACACTGGAATTAACCAGGCATACTCATAAATCGATTCCATGACCAACGCCTACTTCATACTTCTTTATAGAATTTGGCAAAACCGCCTACATTGTTACACACCTGCATGACCAATCAAATTGTCATGAGGAATAGTTAGGGAAAAGGTTTCGCACTAGCAAGGCCGAATCCAAAAGTTTGTATTTAAAACTGTATTTAAAGATTTGTTCATGTCTGTTCGTCAAAAACTTTGCTTGGGCTTAGTCAATTGAGGCCATTCATTCGTCTAGAGACGACCGTTGACTTCGATTCACCAAACGCCAAAATGTAATTATGTCTATTAAGCACTGACTCAGGGCAGATGTCATAAACATTAATCAGAGTTTTAGGTTCCGCATTAAAGACTTGACACAATAGGTCTCGTCTGACTGAGATTCGAGTGTTCTCAAAAGGCGCACCGCCAGGAGATGGAGGTAGGTATCTTTACTAAAGTGTCACAGCTTGTGAAAAGGATCTCTCTTAGGAGCGATATCTTCAGCGTATTCGATACTATGGGGTCGGTGGCGTAGTTTGGGTCGTAGACGGGTGTGTTGTGATTAATGCCACACGTTCATGCCAGGCCAGGTTCGTCTGAATTAATTCTATAGATTTGGTTCTATAGATTTCTTCTTCTGTAGATGGGGTCTTGTAGCTTAGCTTGGTGGCTAAAGCATCGCCCTCCTAACCCACTCCCCACACAATCACTCCTCACAACCGCACAACTAAATATCTGCATCCATAGCCGCACAATTTATTTGTTTTATCTAGTCCTCTCTCATTTGTCTGGTCATCTGATGGAAAAAATTGTCTGCATTCCCGGATCTATTCAACGATTATCTATTCAAGGGGCGATCGCAACACTGACTGCACTTCTGTCATTTGTTTCTCCCCTCTCAATATCAACAGGGCAGGCAGCATTACAAGATAGTCCCAAAACAGTCATTGATGAAGCATGGCAACTGGTTAATCGGGATTATGTAGACGGCACTTTCAATCAAAACGATTGGCAAGAAGTGCGCCAAGATCTACTCAGTCAAGAGTATGCATCGCTGGACGACGCCTACTTCGCGCTTGAAGAAGCCCTCCAACTGTTGGACGATCCCTATACGCGTTTCATGACTCCATCGGAGTTTGAAGCGTTGACCAGTCAAACCGCTGGAGAATTTTCTGGGGTAGGGCTAAGGCTCAAAGTAGACGATGTGACTCAGGCACTGGTTATTGTTCATCCGCTTGAGAACTCGCCTGCGGACAATGCAGGGCTGCAAGCTGGAGACGCGATTTTAGCCATTGGGGATCAGCAGACTGAAGGCATGTCGGTTAGTGACGCGGCTGAGCTGATTCGAGGAGAACTCGGAACCACTGTTCAGCTCCAGGTTAGGCGAGGGGATCAACCGACTTTTGATGTATCCCTTACACGGGAACGACTGGAGGTGCCAGCCGTTTTCCCCTCCCTCCGCTCTGAGTTCGATTCAAAAATTGGATATATTCGACTGACAGAATTTACGTCTCATTCTGCCGAGCAAATGCATCGTGCAGTTTTGAGTCTATTAGACCAAGGTGCAGAAGCATTCGTGCTTGATCTTAGAGGAAATCCGGGTGGCCTCCTACAGGCAAGCATTGACATCTCGCGCCTATGGATGAGTGATGGGGCGATCGTCCAAACCCTCGACCGTAACGGACATAGCGAAGAAGTCGCTGCTGATCACACTGCTCTGACGGATCTGCCCCTGGCCGTTTTGGTCGATGGCAATTCTGCAAGCTCCAGCGAAATTTTGACGGGAGCCCTGATGGATAATAACCGAGCCGTTGTCATTGGCAGTCAGACCTTTGGTAAAGCATTGGTGCAGGCTGTTCATGAGTTATCAGATGGGTCTGGCATTGCTGTAACGGTTGCCCAGTACTATACCCCCAATGGAACCGATATTAGTCAACACGGCATTACTCCTGATATTGAGATTGATCTGACACTTAATGAGCGTCGGCGATTGTCTGTGCAACCGGAGATGCGCGGAACCCTGGCTGATCCCCATTACCAGCAGGCTGTAACCTCCCTTCGCCCTTCTATTCTGGCTCGCCGGAACAACATTGATCTCGGGGCAACGATTCGATGAAGGTGATGTGAATGATCAATCGTCAGGAATATTCGTTCCAAATTTAGGCTTCTTTAAAGTGGGAGCCTTAAAGTTTGGGGTTTCGGTGACGGAAGCGTCTTGCGGGGATGTAATCTATTGCGTTCGGAGTAGGCTGTTTAGCAGATACTCAGCGTAATTTTGTCTCGCGTAATTTGTGACCAGACAATGGCTAAGAGACGCCGCCGCCGGGCTTTTCCAATCGTTGCTAAGGTTCCATGTGTTCGATGTCGTGCCCACATTCAGGACAACGAATTGAGTTGGCCGGAATGTGGGGTGCACTTCAGTGGAAAAGCGTTTCAGTTTGCTAAGTTTCCATATTTGATTCCATATTGGAATGGCCGATGGTATCGGGCAGGAAATGGTGGCGCTTTTCTCTTATTCGCTGGCATTGTCCTTATTGCTTTCTTAATTGCTTTGATGGGTTAGTGGGTGTAAGGGCAATGGCATTCGCCCCTACGGATTGTGGAATATTGGTCGTGATGGGTGTACGCCTGGGTGACTGACGATGCTAGGTGGGGGTAAGGGCGAATGGCATTCGCCCCTACGGTATGGGTAGAAGGTCTGGTAACATTAGCTGGCGATCGCCAACTCTGGGTACCGCACCCTTTCGGGGATTGATCGTCCAACGGCTGCGGCAATGGGCTTGAGGCTGTCCACCAGATCCACCATGGCTTCTAATGACAGTGCTTGACGAGCATCCGACACAGACTCATCAGGCACAGGGTGACATTCCACCATGATTCCATCAGCACCACAGGCGATCGCCGCCCGCGCCAGATCCGCTACGAGTTCTCGTTTGCCTGCGGCATGGCTGGGATCAACCAGCACAGGCAAGTGGGTGATCTGCTTGAGCGCAACGACCGCACCCAAATCCAACACATTCCGCGTGTAAGAGTCGAAGCTGCGAATTCCCCGTTCACAGAGAATCACATTCGGATTGCCGTGAGCCAGAATGTACTCTGCGGCCATGACGAATTCCTCGATGGTAGCCGCCAGTCCTCGCTTGAGCACCACAGGGGTATCAACGCTGCCTACTGCCTTGAGCAAGTCGAAGTTTTGCATGTTGCGGCTACCAATTTGGAGCACATCGGCATGGGCGGCAATAGAATCGATTTGGGCGATCGCCATCACTTCTGTAATCACAGGCATGCCGAAACGACGCCGTACCGAGTCGAGAATCGCCAGTCCTTCTTCGCCCAATCCCTGGAACGAGTAGGGAGAAGTTCGAGGCTTGAAGACGCCGCCCCGTAAAGCTTGAACAGACCCAGAAAGTCGTTGGGCGACGGTCTCCATTTGGGTTTGAGATTCGACCGTGCATGGCCCTCCCACAATCAGCAACTCCTCGCCGCCGATGGTCACTCGATCGTTAATAGCAATGACTGAATGGGGCTGAGTACTGCTCTTGGCGGCAAGCTTAGCGTTCTGCATTGGATTCTCCTTAGATATCAATCATGAATGGGGTTAAACGAAACAGCGAAAAAAAAGCCCGGAACCTCAGGTTCCGGGCGTTTAGATGCGTATGCAGCATCCTCTTACCCGGAACCGAGTAGGAACCAGAAATAAAAGAAGCTAAAAAATAAACCGCTCATTGAGGATGGCTGCATTTTGATTAAGTTAATTGAGCTAATTGAGCTAATTGAGGCAACATGTCGGGCAAGGTCAGTATCAGAGCCGAGCTTTGGTTATCAACGCGGACTGTTTATCAACGAGTTCTCTCTAGAGAAGTCCGGATAAACAAAAACCGCAGTTCTTTCGATCTGCGGTTCACCTTGAAGCTCCATGTAAAAACTACATTCACTCCCGGTGAACCTCCATATACCAAAAGCTAAAGTAAAAGGATGTGCGAAGCATTGCGGTTGCCCTAAAGTGAACGAATCTTGAAAAGGATTGCGAGAAATTTCAGCAATCTGTTTTGACTATAACCTCTAGTCCTGGAAAAAGCCAACCCATTATTCTTCATCTTCAGATTTAAGGGGACGATAGGCACTTTACGCAGATGAATTCATGCCATTCTTTTCCGGCTACATTGAGAAGATGCCCTTTCTTGATCTGTAACTGTCCCAGAAGTCTTGCTGGCTGAGCGAAGGCGTTCGCATTGCGTCTCCCGAAGGGAGAAAGCCAAACCCTATGCAAAAAGTCCCCTTCGACTCCGCTCAGGGGACACTTACCTTGATCTCAAAAAGTAGATTCTGCCAGGAACCATACCGTAACAGTTGCGTCTAAAGAACGTAAGAGACAGGATGCTTAGGATAATCAGGGCACATCAACGTAGGTACCTAATGCATTTGAGCGCTTGAAGCTTCTATCACAACACTCGTACATTATTCTTTATCAATCTGGGCTATTTCCACTAAGTAGGGTTTTGGAATACTCCTCGATCCAAGGTCTTTCTTATTGGTTATGCCATCTTAAGAGGGATTTCCCTCTTCAACACCCATCTGTATGAAGACTTTACCCGTGATGATTTCAGACGACTCTGTCCTTGTCGCAGCAACGGAACAGCTTTCGTCAAGTGTTTCTGAAGAGATTGTCATTCTTAATCTTAAGTCAGGTGCCTATTACGGACTAAATGCCACCGGAAGCCGCATCTGGGATTTGATTCAAGAGCCAAAATCAGTTCGAGACATTCGAGACATTTTGCTCAAAGAATATGATGTTGATGCTGATGTCTGTGAGAGTGCTCTCTATTCCCTGTTGAAAGAACTTAGTATTTCTGGCTTGGTTGAGGTCAGGAATGAAGCACCTGCATAGATTTTTACGACTCAAAAGGGGCGATCGCCATCTTCTGATTCGCACTCTTGTGCTGCTGAGTTTGATCCGGCTTGGATTACGATTGCTTCCCTTTCGAACGTTAATTCAACGTTTGTCAGCGATGCATCAGCCCACATCGAGCTTTTCCCCAACGCATCTACGCTATGTAGGCAGATGCGTTTGGGCGGTCAACGTCAGTAGCCGTTTGATGCCTGGTGATATTAAATGTCTAGCTCGTGCGCTGACGACACATCTGTTATTAAACCAATATGGCGTTGATACTGAACTCAAGCTTGGAGTTGCCAAGTCTATGGGAGGAGCCTTAGAAGCCCATGCTTGGGTCGAGTATCAGGGACAGGTCATCATGGGTAATCTTTGTGATCTGTCCCGGTTTATTCCCCTGCCATCCTTAGAAGGAGTCCGACAATGAGCGGCATCATGGGATTCTATTATCTGGACGGTCGAGTGGGCGATCGCGCTTCTCTGGAGCAGATGCTAGAGCGATTAGCCCATCGCGGCATGGATGGATCGGGGCTGTGGTGTGAGGAGTCAGTTGGGTTGGGGCATCGGTTGCTGTGGACAACTCCTGAGTCTCTCATCGAAACTCAGCCCTGGGTCAACGATGCGGCCACCCTCGCTATTACCGCAGACGCGCGCATCGACAATCGCGAGGAGTTGATGGCAAGACTGGACTTTGCCAACCCTGTATCTGCTCCCCCCACGGATAGTCAATTAATCCTGGCGGCCTATGCCACCTGGGGACATCAATGCCTTGAACACCTGCTAGGCGATTTTGCCTTCGCCATTTGGGATAAGCATCAACGCACCCTGTTTTGCGCATGCGACCCAATGGGGGTCAAGCCCTTGTTCTACTATCATTCTGCCCATCTTTTTGTCTTTGCCTCAGAAATTAGCGCGCTGTTTTGTTTGCCAGAGGTGCCCCGTCGTCTTGATGAGATCAAAGTTGCCTACCACCTGAACGCTTTCTTTGAGGATCAGGAACGGACGTTTTATCAGGAAATCAAGCAACTGCTTCCTGCCCACGGTCTGACTGTGCATCGAGGGGGCGCAGTCCGATCGTTTCGATATTGGGAACTCAATCCGTCTCGTGAACTTCAGTTCTCGTCTCAAGAGGAGTATACGGAAGGATTCTTAGATGTATTCACCAAAGCCGTGCAGTGTCGTCTCCGCAGCGCATTCCCTGTCGGGTCTTCTCTAAGCGGAGGATTAGATTCGTCGTCTATCGCCTGTACAGCGCGGAATCTTTTAGATCAGACGAGAGATGCTAAGTTACATACCTTTTCTGCTATCTTTCCTAACTTATCTGAAGAGGAGCGTCGCTGGATTGATGAGCGGTTTTACATGAATGCAGTGAAGGCGCAAGGGGGACTGATCGCCCATGATGTGCTGGCCGATCAGCTCAGTCCTCTGATTCATCTGCTGTGGCAAGGAGAGGAGGCCATTCTCGCCACTAACCTATATCTGCACCAAGCGCTTTATCAGTGTGCACACCAGCACGGGGTGCGTGTTTTTCTCGACGGGTTGGATGGCGACGTTACAGTAGGACATGGCTGGGCACGGTTGGCAGAACTGACCTACACAGGACAGTGGCGCACTCTATGGCGTGAAGTCCACGCAACGGCTCGACGACATCACGCTCAACCTGGACATATCTTCTGGCAGCATGCTCTCATGCCGCTGATGACTGCACCTCTCCAGTATGTTCAGCAGCGTTGTCCGGCTGGGATGGGAAGGTGGAACACCCTATCTCCCCTAGTGAATCGGGCGTTTGCAAACCGTGTTGGGTTGGTTGAGCGACTGCATACGGATGGGCAGCGTCACCCATCTCTGGTGTTAAATACCCGTCAGTATCAGTGGTTAGGACTCACCAGTGGGTTGTATACTCATGTGCTAACGATGGCCGATCGAGCCACTGCCCGGTATTCCATAGAGGGGCGCTATCCGTTCTTTGACCGACGATTGATGGAATTTTGTTTGGCACTACCGTCGTCTCAAAAGCTTCGTTGGGGCTGGACACGGGCCATTCTGCGGTCGGCAATGACGGATATTTTACCGAGAGAGGTGCAGTGGCGGTGGTCAAAAGGGAACCTTAGCCCCAACTTTAGACGTCGATTGTTGGAGGCTGAGCAAGAAACCCTGGAGCGGGTCATTCGTCATCCTCAAGCGATCGCCCCTTACGTCAATGTTGAGATGCTCCGTAGCGCCTATGAACGCTATGCAGCGCAACCTCAAGATCAGAGCAGCGACGCCATCACTGTCATGACGGGCGTAATCCTGGCCCTGTGGTTGGAACAGTCCAAGTTGACCGCCTGATTGCCCTATGTATTCAGCATTCTCATTATCTGTTCCGCATTGGAGGCATCTCCAACGGGAACGACCTATGAACTTACCTTATACCGAACTGTTATTAAAGCACGTATTGTGCATCAAGGTGCATTGACTTCAATCAATATCTTACTTCACAAGGAGCAAATCTATGAAGACTACTTGGACAACCCCGGAATTGACTGTTTATGGTGGTGTTGAAAAACTGACCAACAATCGTAAAACCTTCGGTACGGACGATGGCTTTATTTTGGTCATCCCTTCTTCTAACGGCCCTGTCAATGTGCCCATCGGTGACTACGTATCCTAATCACACGCAAGTCTGATTGGGATGAGTGGGCCATGGATGGGCGATCGCCCCTCTCTATAACCACCGTTTGTGGGTAGAGGTGCAGAGTATTTAACAGCTTCTGTTAGACACTCCCGCGTCGGGCTCCCCCCATCCATCATCACCATCACGATTGGTACTCAGCTGCAGATGGGTACCTTTCATCATTCTATCTATGTATTCTTATATCGGTTTGCAATCGCGTTAAGCACAAAAACAGATGTGTGGGGCGCAGCGCGCCCCACACATCTGTACTTAACCAATGCGCATAGCGCTGTATTTATCCAATCTCTATCTATCCAATCCTTTTGGAGGCGTCACTTGTTTTCTTACGTTGCCTATGGTTTAGGGATTCAATCTGACTTTGCGATTCCAGAGTTTGTCGAGGCAGAGGATGGATGTGATGTCACGATTCAGGTGGTGCGCGATCGCATAATCAGCGAGTACGTTTCTGACGCAGCTATGGAGCACCCCTGGGCACTCAAGCTCAGCCGAGAAGAAGCCATCGCTTACCTGAAAACCATTGGGGTATTTCAGGTAGAAGCGGGAGAGAGGATTGTCATCATTCCAGAACCAGGAGCTTCAGAAGCCATGATTCGCTTTTGCCTGGTCGGTAATGTAATGGCGATGGTACTCTATCAGCGTGGCTTACTTGTGCTGCATGCCAGCGTTGTAGATATTGGGGGTGAAGCGGTTGCCTTCTTGGGCGTATCTGGTGAAGGTAAATCGTCTACTGCTGCTGCTTTTCTGGCTAGCGGATACCCTGTGCTAACAGATGATGTCGCACCAGTCACCTCAAACAGCACCATCCCAACTATCCTTCCAGGATTTCCTCAGATTAAGCTCAGCCGAGCCGTCGCGGATGTGCTGGGCTACGATTTTGAATCTCTAATTTTGCTGCATCCCGATGAAGAAAAGCGGGGCTATCGTTTTCAGTGGCCTGCCCCAGCGAAGCCATTGCCCATTCGGTGTATCTACACCCTGGCCTACGGTGCAGAGTTTAGCATCGCATCTTTATCCCCCCAAGACTCCATTATGGAACTGGTTCAGCATTCTCGACCCACGACCCTGATGCATTCTGGCGGGGCACCCCACTTGAGGCAGTGTGCGGCGATCGCCCGTCAATATCCAATTTACCGCCTCAATCGCCCCAAAGATGTGACTCGACTAAGTGAGTTGGTTCTTCAGGTCACCCACCACCTCACCACCATTCCCTCATGCCTCACTATACCCTCCAAATTCTAGATTAACTGCTATGCCTCAATCCGCGGCTGCTCCTCGTACCCGACCCCTTTCTCGAAAGTTACAAAAAATATTGCAGAGTATGATAGCGCGTCTGGCGCAAATGCCCAAAACGTGGCACCTGGTCTGGCGGGCTTCTCGCTACTGGACTGTTGCGTGGATGGCCGTTCTTATTCTGCAAGGACTGTTGCCTGCTGCGACAGTTTATTTGTCTCGCAGTGTGGTGGATGGATTGGTGGCTACTGCTGGAGCAGGGCTTTCCCAGGAAAGCATTCAGCCTGTGCTGGTTCCCGTTCTTTTAATCGCAGGGGCGATGCTGTTGACGGAAATCTTGAACAGTACCCTGCAATGGATTCGCACAGCCCAGTCAGAATTGGTGCGGGACTATATCAGTGCCCTGGTTCATACCCAGTCCATTGAGGTTGACTTTGGCTTCTATGAATCATCAGAGTTTTACGACCACCTCGATCGCGCCCGTAGTGATGCAGGGGGACGATCCATTGCCTTGTTAGAAAGCACGGGCAGCCTCCTTCAGGGCAGCATTACCCTGCTATCGTTGGTGGCGCTGCTTTTACCCTACGGCATCGGCATGCCCCTGTTGCTGCTCACCAGTGCATTGCCAGCCTTCTACGTCATGCTGCGGCTCAATCGACAGCATCATGCATGGTGGCGACAGACAACAACCGATCGACGACGACTACAGTACTACGAGATGTTGCTTACAATCAGCCAGTCAGCAGCAGAAATCCGTCTGTTTCGGCTGGGAGACTACTTTCAATCCGCCTATCAAACCCTCCGTGCTCGATTGCGAAATGAACACATCCGCCTGATTCGCAATCAAAGTCTGGGGCGATTTGCCGCAGGGGCGATCGCCCTTCTTATCACAGGCATTGCCCTTTGCTGGATGGGGCGTCAGGTGCTCTTGGGGCTATTTACTCTAGGAGACGTTGCTCTTTTTTATCAGGCATTCAGCCAGAGCAAAGGCATCCTTAGCAATTTGCTCAGCAACCTGGGACAAATTTATCGAAATAGCTTATTTGTTAATGATCTATTCACCTTCTTGCACCTGCGTCCCCAGGTGGTTGATCCGCCAACGCCCCGTTCATTCCCCAATCCTCTGACGACAGAGCTGCGATTTAAGAACGTCAGCTTTTCTTATCCGGGTGCAGATCAGCCCGTGTTAACTGATTTCAATCTCACGGTTCCTGTGGGCAAAGTCGTGGCTATTGTAGGCGACAACGGAGCAGGTAAGAGTACGTTGATCAAATTGCTTTGCCGTTTTTATGATCCTGACACAGGCGCGATTGAATTTGATGGGGTTGATCTTCGTCAAATGGCGGTCGAAGACCTGCGCCAACACATCACCGTCTTGTTTCAAATGCCCGTCCCCTATTATCTAACCGCAGCAGACAACATTACCCTGGGTGATTTGTCCAACCGTGCTACTCAGCAAGAAATTAAAACAGCCGCGAAAGGAGCGGGCGTTCACGAGGCGATCGCCCATCTCCCCCAAGGCTATGACACGCTTATGGGCAAATGGTTTCCCGGCGGCACTGAGCTGAGTGGCGGACAATGGCAACGATTGGCCCTAGCACGAGCGTTCTTTCGGCGTGCGCCCATGATTGTGCTCGATGAACCGACCAGCGCAATGGATCCCTGGGCAGAGTTTGACTGGCTAGAACGATTTCGCACCCTGGCACAGGGGCGAACGGCGCTGGTGATCACCCATCGCTTTACTCTAGCCATGCGTGCCGATGTGATTCACGTCATGCGAAAGGGGCAAATCGTTGAATCGGGCAGCCATGATGAATTGCTTGCCCAAAATGGTCTATATGCCCAATCGTGGCGATCGCAAATGCACACCCACCCCAATCCTTCCGTCGTTAACGCTTAAAATTCTATCATTCACTATCAAACTCCCATGAGGACACTCTTTCAGCCCCCGATATTACCAGTTCATCCCCGCGCCTATCTAGAAAGTGCGGCTCTGCTCCATCTTGTCCGCGCCCATCTAAACAAAGCGACGGTTGATCCCGTCAGTCTAACAGGGCTGGCAGAACTAAATTGGGAAAACATACTTACTCTAGCGCAACAGCATGGCGTAACAGCGCTACTATACAATGGGCTGGTCCAGGTCTGCCCAGAGAGTGCCCCGTCCCAAATCCTGAAGCAACTGCATGCCCAGGTTCAGGCCAATGCGGTGATGAATTTGTTTTTAACTGAAGAACTGTGTCGGCTCCTGGACTTTCTAGCATCCCACGGCATTCTTGCTATTCCATTTAAGGGGCCAATTCTAGCGGCGATCGCCTATGGTAACCTCGCCATGCGAAAGTCGGGTGACCTCGACATTCTGGTTGCTGAACGCGACTTTTGTCGAACGCGAGACCTGATGATAGCTCATGGTTATGACCCCGCCATACAGCCCTGGTTTCTAAATGAGGCGCAAGAACACGCCTATCATGCATCGCGCAACGAATGTCTATTGCTTCGTCAGGATAAGCGAGTTGCCATCGATCTTCATCGAAAACTAGCCGCAGGCGACTTTTTCTTACTTCCATTAGACCTTGATCGGGTGTGGAACGTTGACCACCTCTGGCCGCGACTCCAGTCGGTATCTCTCGCAGGTAAATCAATCCCAACTCTTACCCCTGAAGATTGCCTGCTGTTTTTATGTGTGCATGGCTCCAAGCATTTGTGGCTCCGACTAATTTGGATTTGTGACATCGCTGCCTTACTGCACAGCTACCCTCAATTGAATTGGGACTGGATGATTCAACAGGCTCAGGTCATTGGCTGTCAGCGCATGCTCTGGGTTGGAGTGCAGCTTGCCCACGAGCTACTAGACGCCCCCCTACCTGAACGGGTGAGCCAAACCATTCAATCTGATGCAACCGTTCGATGGTTAACAGCAAGGGTAACCGGATGGTTGTTCCGTCCACACGGCTCGTTAGCCAAAGGATTTAGCTGGCAGCGCATCATCTTCCACTGTCAAGAACTTGAATTGCTTCAAGACAAGGTGCAGTATTGCTATCGCAGCGCAGGTCATTATGGACTAGCTCCTCTGCGACGGGCAATCACTCCAACCTTTAGAGATCGTCACTTCCTTCAGCTTCCGTCCTGGCTCTCGTTTCTGTATTATCTGGTGCGTCCCGTTCGGCTCATCCGCGACTTTGGGCAACGGGCTAGGCACTCTCTATATCAGCGGCTCAACATTCAATAAACAGGGCATGACGAACGACTGTCGCCGCCTAATATTTAATGTTGCACGTTCAACTTTAAACATGCACAGCTGACAATTAATAGTTGGGCATCAACAATTAATAGTTGAGTGCTGACAATCAATAGTTAAGTGCTGACAATCAATAGTTAAGCACCGACAATCGAATATACGCACCCCAACATTGATCGTTGAAGACTAAACATCAACGCATGATGATGTTCTGGATTACTCATCGTCATCATTGAGGAGTCCAAAGCTGGCGATCGCCTCTTTGATATTTTCGAGTGCTTCAGCGCAGGTTTCTCCGTGACTCACACAACCAGGCAAACTGGATACTTTTGCAACAAAATATCCATCTTCATCCTTGAAGAGCAAAGCTTTGCGCTGTTGAACCTGGGGTGATGTTACGACCACAATCATCCATTGTTTACGGACACCTAAAGTGTATCAAGAGCGATCCTTCGTGAGGAGAAGTCATGTTAAAAGCAAAGGGCGATCGCCCGTCATTATTTAAGCATCCTAAAGAGGCTTCTATAAGAGGCTTCTATGAGTTGAGATTTTGTTAGTGCTGACGGTTTTTCGTAAATTTTTATAACCGATGCGTTCAATATTATTAATGTATGAGGAAGATAAACTCACTCTTAGCATTGAACATTTCTCTCCAAACGCTTGATATGACGAAGCCCTTAAGATCGCCCCTACGATTGCCCTTAAGATTGGTTACCAGTGTCGTTTTAGTGATGAGTCCAGCCCTGGGGGGACTTCTTTCCTCCGCCAATGCGCAAGATACGGGACGAGAATGTGCGCGCGAATCGACAGCGACCGGAGTCTTGACCTGTGCCTCGGCTTATTTAGTCAATGGAAGCGCCTGGTTAGACGCGAATAATCCAGATTTAACGGGGTCACTGACATCAGGGGCTGTTGTCTTACCCGAAGAATTGATTGAAACCTATGCAGGTTCCCAAGTCGAGCTTGAGTTCAACGAAGGTTCTGTGGCTTGGACTAAGGAACGTACAGAATTTGAATTTACTCCAGAGCTACGGAATATTGATCTGGTGGATGGGGGAGTCTTAACAGCAGTTGTCCCTGGGGGAGACCCCATCACCGTTCGTACAGCTGAATTAGAAACACAGCCACGGGGAACGGTGTACGTGGTTGAGCGGGATCAACGCTCAGGACAAACAAATGTGTTCGCCCTTACAGATAACGAGAACGGCCCGCTTCGCGTTGTTACACCAGGAGGAGAGGTTCAAGAGCTGCGTTCAGGAGAGTTTGTATCGGCGACAGACGAAGGATTCATCGATTCTGGGTCGTTTAATCTCGTCACGTTTTACGCAAACCGGGGCTATCCGCGAGGGTTTGGCCCTGGAGAATCGTCTGCCGTTGCGAGTCGGCCACCTTCTGTGCAGGCGACGATTAATGCAGCCCGTGTAGAAACTCTGGCAGCCGTGGAAAACCAAATCCAGGCGAATAGCCGAGGATTCAGGGGAACATTTGTCAGCGATGCGTTGACGGGTGCAGATGTTGACAGCGCTTTCGATGTTGATGTCAGGCTGAGGGATTTTATTGAGCCTGGGCCGGGAGATGTTCCCATAGAAGGGCGATTTTTATTGGTTGAGATTAATGAGGACGAATCAACAGGGTTTGGTGTGTTTACCCCAAATGGCGTGGCAGGGCCAACCTTATTCATTAACTTTGATGATGGCGTTGCTACGTTTGTCGATGGCATTGCTTCATTTAATTTTCCAACCAGCACCGTTACGTTTGGGGGAGGGGCAGACTCAATTTCTGGAGAGGTTGGGAATGTTGGCTTTGCCGAGGGAGAAGGGACTGCGTCAGTAACAACATCGCGAGGAGTGACGCTGGATCTCGGTGGCGGCAACATTATTCGTCTTGAACCGGGAGAATCGATTCAGATTGACGCTTCGGGGTTTGGTGGCAATGTCCAGCGGGGAGACAATGTGGATGCTGTCATCATGAATGGCATTATTCCAGATACCTAAGATGCTTGCCTGTGTTCGGTTCTTTGAGCATGCCGCCATCGGCAATTGGGGGGCGATCGCCCTTCGCATTTTCCGAAATGAGGGTGTATCCGGATGAGATCACTGAGTGCCAGCGATGCTGATGCCCCTGCAAGTCACCCGTGGCTTAATGATTGTTGTTAGCATGTTGTAGCGTTTATATCTGCTTTACTGCCTAGAGAAACCCAAACCTGCTCTACTCATGGTTGTTGTCCCCAATGATCCCAAGCCATACAACGCTGTAAACACCGCCCAATCTGCTTACGACGCTTTTATCTCCTACTCCCGTCGGGATAAGGAGTTTGTTCACAC
>JAYKJC010000135.1:0-15769 GCA_035285885.1 Leptolyngbyaceae cyanobacterium
AGTAGATCCTGGCCCAAGTCATTGGTGCCAAAGGGGTGCGCCCAACTGGGCGGCTGACTGGAGATGCTGAAATCAATTTCGTTAATGGGAACGGTATACAGCATGGGGCCAATCACCACACCCAAAATGATGAGGGTGAGAACGATGACCCCGAAGAGGGCGGTGCGATCGCGCCGAAACCGTCGCCAAGCCGCCGCCCAGAGAGACTGACTGGGCGCACGCAATGATTTCTGATCGAGGGTTGGGTTGGCAACCATTCGTATCACCTCAACAGTTACCTCAACTGAACACGGGGATCGAGCACGGCATACAGCATATCTGCGACGAGATTGAAGACCACGACCAGCAGCGCATACACAATCGTAATCGCGAGAACCACTGGCGTATCATTGCGAAAGATAGAATCCACCAGCAGCGCCCCCATACCGGGGATGCGAAAGATCTGCTCGGTAATCAATGCACCAGTAAATACCGTTGGCACGTCTAGGGCAATCAGCGTCACCACAGGAATCAGGGCATTGCGCAACACATGACGAATGGTCACCCAAATGCCGGGGACTCCCTTTGCATAGGCCGTTCGCACATAGTTCTGACTCAACTGCTCCGTCATGCTCGACCGGATAAATCGCATCAGCACGGCAGTTTGAAAGAGAACGAGAACGGCGATCGGCATGATCGACTGCTTGATTTGGTTGATGAATGAGGCCCAATCGGTGACGCGCAGCGTGCTGTCGTAGATAAAGGGAAACCATCCGAGCTGAACGCTGAAAATAATGATGAACAGCAGTCCCGTGAAGAAAGGCGGAAGTGAAATGCCGATAAACGCCACCGTGGTTAGCGATTGATCCAGCAGTGTATGGCGTCGAATGGCAGAGATGATGCCCAAGGGAAACGCCAAAAGAATGCTGATGCCGTAGGCTAACCCCACCACCGATAGCGTGGTCGGTAGGCGTTGCCAAATCAGCCCAATGACGGGACTCCGGCTGTTAAACGAGTACCCTAAATCTCCATGCAGCAGCGCCCATACCCATTTGACATAGCGAATATGAATGGGCTGATCAAGACCATAGGAGCGCCGGATATTTTCTCGAACCGCTTCGGAAATCGATGGGTTGTTAGAAATTTCTGCTAGGGGATCACCAGGAGCTAATGCCAAGATCAAAAAAATGACCAAGCTAATGGCTAGGAGTGTCGGAATGGAAATCAGAATGCGCTTGAGCAGATATTGGGGCATGAGCAACGACCTGCTATTCCTTACTCCACTCGGCAATGTTCCAGGTGTTTTGGTCCCAGGGAGTAAGGTTAACGCCTTGGAGGCGATCGCCCACTCCCGCAGTTTCAGCCCGGTGAATGACCGGAAGCGCCACATATTCCGACACCAGCAGGTCGTTCATTTCAACAAACAATCCCTGACGCCGCTCTGGATCAAGTTCTGCCGTGGAGGATTGCCACAGGGCATCAAACGCAGAATTACAGTATCGGGCAGAGTTCAGTCCCAACCAGTTGTTTTCAGGCTGAGGAATGTCTCCGCAGGTGAAGGTTTTCATGTAATCGCTGGGGTCTGGACTGGTATTCCCCGTCGTGTACATCTGGATATCCGCATAGAACTTCTCGACCGTGTCCTCATTCGCCGGATCGCCCGAAAAATAGATGCTGGGGTCGATGCTTCTCAGCTCCACGGCCATGCCAATGGATTCTAGGGACTGTTTGACAATTTCCTGGGTCTTTTGCCGAATGGAGTTGACCGAAGTCTGGAAGACCATCTCCATTTCCACACCATCTTTATCCCGAATGCCGTTGTTGTTGCTATCGACCCATCCTGCCTCATCCAGAAGGGCAGCCGCTTGCTCCAGGTCAAAGCTGTACTCGGTGTTGGATGAAACGAAATTGGGAGGGGCGACGATGAGGTTCGAGGTGGCCTGTCCGGTGGGGCCGTAAAGCTGCTCAGCGATGGTCTCCCGGTCAATGGCAAGACTGATGGCTTCGCGCACGAGTGGATCCGTCAAAAAGGGGTGGGGAAAGTCAAGGTGCGATCGCGCTCCATCTGCTGTGGCTTGATTGGGGTCTGTCTGGTTCAGCAAAATCCGCTCCATGAGAGAACCGTAAACGGATACCACGTCTCCCGCCCCCGTAAACTGCTCCAGCACATTCGCTTCCACTTGGAGGTTATAGGCAAAATCAGCATCTCCCGTCTGCATCACCGCCCGTGCCGCCGAGGTCGCATCGCCGCCTCCTTTCAGTTCAATGCGCTCAAACGCTAGAGAATCAGCATCTCGATAGTTCGGATTCGGCTCATAAATAATCACGTCTCCGGGCTTAAATTCCGTGACCCGATACGGCCCTGTTCCTACAGGCATGAGATTGGCTGGAGCTTCGCGCACGTTTGCCCCGTTGTAGTCCGCATACACATGCTGCGGCAAAATGACTCCGCTTCCCATAAAAACGAGAAACCAGGCGGGATTTGGTTCCTTAAACGTAATCTCCACCGTATGGTCATCAAGGGCAACAACCGACTCAATGCCCTCGTATCCTCTCGACGAGGTCGCTCCCACATCAGGATTGGTGAGAAATTCATAGGTAAACACCACATCATTAGCGGTGAAGGGCGTTCCATCTGACCACAGCACGTCTTGCTTCAGCTTCCAGATCACCACTCTGCCATCTTCAGAAAGCCCCCCGTTATCTAGCGTGGGTTCTTCGGCTCCTAAGAAAAGAACGATGTTTCCTTCCTTATCAAAACTGGCCAGAGGTTCGAGGGTGATGCGGCTGGCCTCTGCGTCTTTGAATCCCGTAGAAAGATGTGGATTGAGAATCGTCGGGGCTTGCCAATACAGCAGCTTGAGAACACTTACATCAGTCTCAGAGACGGGGGCATCTTCCGTTGCTTCAGGATTTTCGGGTGATGGAATACAGGCGACGCTCCCCAGCAAACTGACCGAGAGAGACATGCCCAATAATGCAGCGATCCGACGTTTTCTCATGATGTTCTTGCGATATGCACAGGTGTCTCATCATTGTGCATTGTTTGAGATTTTTATTCTAGGAACTGTAACCAGCACCGCAAAAAATGGGCGCTGCTGATTCGAGGGATGATTTTCGTAGGGGCATGGCACTGCCATGCCCCTACAGACCGTTAGTTGTGGATTGAAGGTTTTCGATTCATCCCAACATTCAGCACCGCTCCGCAAAAAATGCCTTTCCTCAACCGAGAGGTTTTGCCCTGACGGCCTGACAAATCTTCTGAAATGACCAGAAATCGTAGGTTGTGGTTGACGTAAGGAAACCCAACAAAACTGCTTAAATCGAACTGTTGGGTTTCGCAAGCTCAACCACAACCTACCTTATCAAAGCCTTATCAAAGCCTTATCAAAGCCTTATCAAAGCCTCTGACTACAAAGTAAAACGTGTCAGGCATCCAGAGCTTTACCTTCTGCCTAAACGAGAATCAGAGACTCCGAAGCAGAGTTCCCATTCAGAAAGAGTCAGAGACAAACCGGGCAGGCGCTAAACACCAAAAGAGAAGGGTTTGGACGCACAACGTACCCCAAAAACCCTTCTCTTCTTCGTAAACGTTGCTAAATCGCATCCTTAAATCAGCACTGTCAACAGGCGAGTGATTTGTGACTGATCATGCAGGGCAAGAGCTGTACAAGATGTGCGAAATCCCCATGCTTCAAGTAATGGATAATTGCTGACATGGAATGGTGTCGGCAACAATTGTTGTAATGCATTCGTAGGTGCTGATTTCAAGCTGATCTTCTAGCCAAGCTTCAAAGCGGATGGTGCAACCTGGAAAGATCACTTTTTCAAGAATGACATGGTCACAATGATTCACTCGAATGATTTGCGTTTTACTTGTTGCATTGACGTAAAAACAGGGAATTTGGCAACTATTATTGGTTGATGAATTTGTATCTGAAAAATTTGCAGCTGATAAATCTGTATCTGATAAGTTTGCAGCTGATAAGCTTGGAATGGGTGCGGTTTGAACAGCAGGCATCAGACTCACCTAACAGTAGAGTTTGTAGTAAAGCTTATAAAAGCTGGAAGTAATTTTTGATGGGTTTTTCTAGAATAAAAAACGAACAGAATTAAAGAAATTAGGTATTTCAGTCTTAAGGATTAGTCCAAAAGGATTAGAGCAAGTTAGAGCAGTTATTCCCAATTTAAAGCGGACTTCAAAACGGATAATTAGAGCGGATAAAACGTGGCGTTCTTTTGTCATAGTGTCATGAGTTCATCACAAAATCAAATATGGCTATAGACTTCTTTAAGTTTGATCATGTTTGTTTACTTTCGAGATGGTATTTGCGGCGAATGCCAGATCGGTTCGTGAAGGGTGATGTTTACGAGTTGACTGGGCTTTTATGGAACATGTGCCATAGTTCTATCAATCCCAATTCCAAAGCACTAAATCTTCAGTCACACACAGCACAGTCACATACAGCACAGTCATACACAGCATGGATATTACTGCTTCAACAAAAGAATTGATTCAAAAAGTTCAGCAATTGAAGGCGACTCACCCAGATCAGGTGTCTCAAGTTTTTATTGATTTTTATTGCCAATGTCAACAGGGTATTGATTATCTGTTTCCCGTTGGAGTCAAAGAGACGATTCGACTTTTTGATGTTCTGCAATGGTTTTGTAACTGTGTGGATCAGAAAAAAACTCCGACTTTAATTCAACTCATGTGGAATGATGTTGTTGGGCCAAGCCTTGAAGAATATCAAGACGATGAGAGGATTGAATCATCATTACTGACTCTCTTTCAGGGGGGTGATCTGCAAGAAATGATTCGTCAATGGGATTTAGACCGTCGGGCAGATGGCAGCGTGAATCTTAAATTGAGAACGTTACTCAACGATATTCATACGATCGAAATTACTCATCGAAATAAGCACAGTTAAACTTAAACTAGGCTGGAAAAACTCCAGTTCCCTCATGGTTTCGACTTGATTGAAAAAAGAGTAGTTTTCAGGGGTTGCTAAATAACGGTAGGAGTGACGATTTTGCCGACAACTAACGTAGGCTCGCAGGAGCAAATGACCCTTTGCTCCTATAGATTTATACCTGTGTTCAGCACCGTCGTTCTCAGAGTTTTGATTGACTTTTTTCTATTAAAATCTATTGAAAAATAGTAGTTGGTGTGGAGTGTAGCGAGATGAGAAGGAACTGTTGCAACTCAAGATGAATCCTATACAGGTGTGCTCTCTGGAGCGTTCTTGGGTATACAAACTCTATGGGAAAGGATTGAAATTTTTCTGATATGGCGATCGCCCACACCCTTTAAACACTGCATTGATGTGAGTGTTTTTTCCTAGACTCACCTGCATGTCCTAAAGCAATGGGTAGTTTTGTTTATTCCACACGCTTATGCCTTTTGAATCGTTGCTACAGGCTCAATCTCTTGCGATCGCTCCGGTGATAGGACACCTTGGGGAGTCTATTTTTCAGCAGTTGTTTGAGCATTCGCTTGACGCGACGCTGGTTTGGCAGAGCGTTGGGGCTTTGGAGAATCGTCTGGTTGCGTGCAATCAAGCAGCCATTCAGCTATTTGGCTATACCGAACAGGACTTACTGCAATTTTCCCATCAGCACCTTTCTCATTCACGTCAACCTCACGGAACGGATGCTGCGAACCATCCGATGCGAGGGTCAGGGACGCCCCAGTGGGGATGTCATCGATTTGAGTGGTGCTATCAAACGGCGGGCGATCGCCCCTTTCTCGCAGAAGTGACGCTGTGGGCGATCGCCCTCTCCGACACTCAAACCCTTTTCTACGAGGTGTGTCGTCCCATTCGCACCTGTCCCAATGCGTCATCCTTCGACGATTCATCGCTACAGCTCTTACAAACGGTTCTCGACACCCTTCCACTGGCCATTTTCTGGAAAGATCGCCAATCGGTCTACCTGGGATGCAATCAAATCTTTGCTGAAGCCGCAGGACTGGCATATCCCCATCAGATTATTGGCTTGACCGATTATGACTTGCCGTGGACGACAGAAGAAGCCGACACCTATCGACACAACGACCAGCAAGTTATGACCTCCCAGACGGCTCAATATCACCTGATGGAGCCTCAACAACAGGCCAATGGTCAACACATTTGGTGCGACACGAATAAAATTCCCCTCTATGATTCCACTGGGGACGTTATTGGCATTCTGGGTACGTTTGAAGACGTGACGCCACGAAAAGAATACGAAGACGCGCTCGAACGAAAAGCTCAAAATCTAGAAGACTTTATTGAGGATTTGCAGCAAAAACAAACCAAACTGATTCAGACCGAGAAAATGTCGAGCCTGGGACAACTCGTGGCGGGTGTGGCCCATGAGATCAATAATCCCGTCAACTTTATTCACGGAAATCTGAGTCATGCCCGCTCATACATTCAAGATTTGCTGTCCATCATCCAAGCCTATCAATCGCAATACCCCAACCCGACGACAGACATCCAAGATCTGATCGAAGATGTTGATCTGGATTACGTAATTGATGATTTGCCGCGAGGATTGGATTCAATGCAGGTAGGAACTCATCGAATTCGCGCAATTATTGCGTCGCTGCGGACATTTTCTCGCCTTGACGAAGCGGAGGTTAAAGCTGTCGATATCCATGCGGGGCTGGATAGTACGACGATGATTCTCCGAGGTCGCCTCAAGGCAAAGGCTGAACGACCCGAAATTCAGCTCCACAAAGACTATGGCACGCTCCCCAAGGTCAAATGTTACGCTGGGCAACTTAATCAGGTGTTTATGAACATTTTGTCCAACGCAATCGACGCGTTAGACGAACGGGACAATCAACGGACTCCTGAAGCGAACAAAGCAGACCCAAGTCAGATCTGGATTTCGACAAGGGTGGTGGGCGATCGCCCCAACGTCCAGATTTCCATCCGCGATAATGGCCCCGGCATTCCAGAACATGTTCAGCAGCGCATCTTTGATCCTTTCTTCACAACGAAACCTGTCGGCAAAGGAACAGGATTGGGCATGTCCATCAGCCATCAAATCATCGTCGAGCGCCACGAGGGACAGTTAACGTATCATTCCACACCCGACACAGGCACCGAATTTATCATCGAAATTCCCATCCAGTCCGCATCCCAAATCGACGATTAACCTTGCTCACTCACCACCAGAATCAATAGAAAAAAAAGACCGCATAATGTCTAGTTATCTACCTCTGGCAGAGAACCGCTATAGCAGCCTCCGGCTTCAATGAGAATGGGAGCTATAGGCTCTTGATGGTAAGGTTCCCTTCGACTCCGCTCAGAGAACGGTTACGGATTTTGTTTTCGTGCCAATCCCTAAGAAGAATCGACCACTGGTAGGATATATGACAATCCTGTAGCCTAACATGTATGAAAAGCGCTCAATTCTTCATCAACACCCCCCATCGTTGCAAACGGATACCACTCCTCACACCGGACAACTAACAGAGCCTAAACACTTCAGAATTCCATCCGTTCCCGATCAATGAACATCCAAACTAAGACAGAACTTTTGAATTTGGGTACTTAACTAATTTTTCTAATTTTTTGATTTTCTAAGAAGAGCATGATTACCACGTTTACGTTTCCAAATGGACATACAGCTCAAGCAATTGTCTTGAACGAAAGTCAAGATAATCGAAGTGCTCTTCATTCAATGGGGTTACATCAACAGCGTCCGACCTTAGTCGTGATTGGTGGTGCAAGCCATATGACCAGTGAGGCATTATCTGCGCTCATCCCCATTTTCAATGATGTTGTTGCGCCGCTTGCAGAAGAACTCGAGTTGTATGTAGTTGATGGTGGAACAGATGCAGGCGTGATTCACATGATGGGACAAGGCCGTTTAGCCATTAACGGAACGTTCCCACTCATCGGAGTTGCCCCAGAAGGAAAAATTCGATTTCCTGAGTTGTCGTATCCAGAAGATACAGATTACGAACGAAAAGAACTTGAGCCAAATCATACCCACTTTGCTCTCGCTCCTGGTGATAAATGGGGGAATGAATCACCTTGGATAGCCCGTGTGTCCACACTCCTATCAGGCTCACATCCGTCTTTAACATTACTTATCAATGGTGGCAAAATAGCTTTCACTGATTTGTTAGAAAACATTAAGTGTGAACGATCTGCAATTATCCTTGAGGGTAGTGGTCGCCTTGCGGATAATATTGCAAAATTCCTTAAGGAACCGGACTTTATTTTCGATCCAGACATTCATCATTTGCTAGAAAAATTCCCACGAGATAAGTTAATCGTCACTCATCTGCTAACTCCACCCCAAGAATTGAGAACCCTTCTACAGCACTACTTAACGCCCACTATATTGAACAATACGCGTTAACTTTGTTGTGAAGTTGTGACACTTTACTCATCATATTTAATCCTAAATCAGTTTTATCACTGAATCACCTACTAAGAATCTCAAAGTCGCTTACTTAAAATCTCAAATCAACTTAATAAAGAAAATCCCTTGAAAGGATCATGAACGATACCCAAGAATCCAAACCACGAGCAAATCGCCTCCTTTTAGAAAGTGCTTGGACTCGGTATAAAGTTTATAGCGATAATGCAACAAGTTCTCAAGAACGTTTTTCAGCGCTAAGGTTGTGGATTGTTAGCTTAAACGTTCTGGCCGTTTTCTTTGCAATTTTTCGCTCCCAAACTATTTCTTTTCTGGGTAAGTGTAGCGCTGGGGACGACATATTTCTTTGTACTATTTTTGGGGAAGCGATATTACCGCATCAAGAATTGATCGATAACGTCACTCGAACGTCTTTAATATTGCTCCCGGTTGTGATTACTGGACTGCTCGCATTCTCCATCAAATTCGACAAAGGAAACACATGGATTCTTTTAAGGGGAAGTGCTGAATCTCTCAAGATGGAAATTTATTACTACCGTGCAGCAATGGGCGAATATAGTCAAGATAGAGATGCAGTATTAGCCCGAAAAATTAAATTGATGAGTGAACGTTTAAAGGGAAGCGTTGTTCATCAAACATCCTTGCGACCCTTCGAAAGTGAAATAGAGCCCAGCAGCCAAAAAACGCGAGTTTTTTGGAAACCAGGATTGATCATCAAAGCATTGCATTTTATTTTGTCTAGCATGAGCTCTGTAATTAATCGCATTACTCACTTACTCTTTGGAGAAGAGCTCACTCCAAGCACGCCCTCTAACCTTAAGATAGAAAAAGAAGACAGGTTCTCAGATTTAACAGCAGAGCAGTATCTTGTTTTTCGAGTTGAAGATCAATTTGACTGGTATCGAAGAAAGACGAGAAAGCTGGATCGACAACTTTTAATTTTGCAGACTCTAATTTATGTCTTTGGGGGTGTCGGAACATTTTTAGCTGCGATAAGTTTTGAAGACTGGGTTGCAGTCACAATTGCGATTATCGGTGCCCTATCGAACTATTTAGAATTTAAGCGGGTTGAGACTACTCTAATCGGGTATAACCAGGCTGCGGATGCCCTATACGACATTCGCACGTGGTGGTTTTCTCAGCCAGAAGGCAAGCGAAAAACTCGGGCTCTTTTTTCGTTACTTGTGAAGAATACTGAAGAAACTATTCGGAGTGAACATACGAGTTGGCTGCAAGATATGCAAGACCGCTTAGCTGAACTCTATAGGCAGTCTGACACCGTCAGCAATCCTCAATCGAACGCTTCTGATAGAAACCGAGAAGAAAACAGCGTCAATCTCCAATCGACGTCAGCTATAACTGAAGGAATATGACAATTCAAAGAATCTACGGCAATCCTAAATGAAATGTGAGAGGTGGCGTAATCAACGGCTTGTAATGAATGACTTAAATTACTTTTAGCTTCTAGATAAAACTATGCCCTCTTCGTCTAGCGAAAGCAATAAGAATCTATATTTTTCATTTAGAGTGCCTTCACGAGAGCATATTCAAAAAATTGCCTTTTCAACTTTACGCCGCAACGATATTTTTGTCGCATATTCGTCCAAGGATAGCAACTTCATTCGAGCTTTAGATGAATCGCTTCGGTTTCAGGGAGTTGATCCCTGGATTGACAAAGAAGACATTTTGGAAGAGTTCGACCAATGGAAACAAATTTATGAAGGCATCTGTAAGGCAAATACGTTTGTTTTAATCGTCGGCTCCAATTTTGTTCATGATATGCAAATTCAAGCTGAATTGGAAGTGGCAATTCAGCAAAACAAGTTCATTATTTTTGTTCGACTGCCATCCGTTCATTCCTCACCCTCTCACCCTCATCTTCCCAAAGATGAAGGTTGGCATACGCTGAACTCATCATCCATAGAAACCTCTGTCTCTTACTTGGCAAACCTCATTACTCAGGCGCATAAGCATATTCGCTTGTTAGCTCGGTCAATTGTATGGAGTACAAAAGCATATTCTCAAAACCTTTTATTGCACCCCAGAGATTATCAAGCTGTCATTAAAGCCAAAAGCTGGATTGAGAAAAATTTAGAGAACATATTGGTTTTTGAACCTGTTCAGCTTGAGTTTATCAACGCAAGCTATAAGCATCTGCAAGAGTTACGAGAATCCAATCAATCCCAACATCCTAATTTTGATATTTTTATTTCATATTCCAGTCAAGATCGTGAATTTGTTAGAGAACTTCATGCTGCATTGTTGGAGTCAAAGCTTAACGTTTGGATTGATTGGAATAATATTCCTGTTGCTGCCGATTGGAGAGAAGAAGCGGAATCAGCGATTCAGTCGGCACATACCTTTATCTTTGTGATTAGTCCAGATTCAGTTATTTCGAGAAACTGTAGTTACGAAATTCAGCAAGCGAACCGTTTTAAGAAAAGGTGTATTCCAATTCTTTATCGTCGGGGGTATGACAATAACATTTATAAAGATTCTGGTCTCAGCAGTCTACAGCGTGTCGATTTTACAGACGTTGATTTTACAGACAAAGGCTTTGATCGTGCGCAACATGAGCTGCTTGATGCGATTGAATCAAACTTAGATGATGTCAAACGGCACAATCAACTTTTGCGGCGATCGCTCGAGTGGCATTCAACGGGGCGACAGAGTTTTTTCTTAAGCGAGTCTGAGTTCACAAAGACTCAGAAATGGGTAGAAAGAATTCAGCATCAGCAGGATTCGAGCGAGGTAGTCAGCATTGAACTTAACTCCCTTCAAAAAGAGTATCTTGAAGCGAGTCGGAAGGAGATTGTCGGTCGCCGTCGTTTCAGACGCATTGGCATCGTATTAGCCCTGAGCGTGTTCTTAGGCGGGTGCTTAGGATTTCTAAACTTATCGTCTACCGCCCGTGGAGAAATTCGAGCCTTAGTTGCCTCATTAGAAGAGCGCAAAGGACTCGATGCTTTGATGACGGCTCTGCTGGCAAGTAAACGGCTTCAAGACTACAACTGGATTGTTCGTGCCCGAGATTTAAATTTGCATGAGCAAACGATTACAGCCCTTCATCAAGAAAGTACCAGCCTTCGCGAGTTAAATCGTCTTGAAGGTCACGATGGGCGCGTCTTCAGCGTTGCCTACAGTCCCGATGGTCAGTTTATTGCGTCTGCTGGCAACGATAAGACGATCAGGATATGGGATAAAGATGGCGAGAGTCTGTACCCTCATCTCGAAGGTCACCAAGATGCCGTTGTGAGTTTGGCATTTAGCCCTGAGGGTCAACTGTTGGCATCTGCGAGTCATGATGGCAGGGTCAAGCTATGGGAGCGATCCGCAGCAGCATCATGGAGTCCCAAAAAAACGTTATTCAGAAATCACCGAGGACGGGTGATTAGCGTTGCCTTTAGTTCTGGAGGAGAGTTTCTGGCATCCATCGGAGAGGACGGAAATGTTCATCTTTGGAATCGCAGTGATGATTTTACTCAACCCGTTATTTTGAATCATTATCAGACTGTTGATGGACAGACCTCGAGAAATAGTCCGATTAGCAGCATCAGTTTTGACCACTATAGTCAGCTCATTGCGTCCGCCAGTTTGGATGCTGAAGGAACGATCACATTCTGGAGTCAGGACGGGCAAGAAATGGCATCGATGGCTCATGGGAGCCCTGTGGTGCATGCAATGTTTAGCCCTGATGGTCGAGTGTTAGCCTCTGCGGGGGCAGATGGAAGGATTAAATTATGGAATCGAGATGGCACGCTAATCAGGGTGTTAGAAGGGCATGAAGGCATTGTGTACCGTCTAACCTTTAGCCGTGATAGCCAAACGCTGGCTTCTGCGGGGAGGGATGTGTCCGTTCGTTTATGGGACGTTCAAACGGGTGAGGAGAAGTTCTCTTTGCGGGGTCATCAAGAAGCGGTGTATCGCGTCCAATTTAGTCCAGATGACCAGTTTCTGGCGACAGGGGGAGCGGATGACACGATTAAAATCTGGTCTGTCAATCGAGGCCATCTTGTTGACGAATTGGAAGGGCATAACGATGAAATTTCTGCGCTCGAATTTGCCCCTGAGGCGTCTATTCGTTCGGCCAACTCTTCTGGTCAATCTACTCCAACGGTGACGACTGTTTTAGCGTCGGCCAGTGCAGATGGAACCGTTCGATTGTGGACAATTGATAATTCTAGTCGGCTGCTGACCCATAACAATCGTGTATTTGATATCGCCTTTCGACCAGATGGTCACGTCCTGGCATCCAGCTCTACAAACACGATTCGATTGTGGAGTCGGGGGCAACGGGCGGACTCATTTCAGCTGAGTAATCTGCTTGAGGCGGTGCCTGACAAGGATGATAGTGAGGTGTTGAGCCTGGATTATAGTCCGGATGGCAAGTGGCTCGTTTCGGGTGATGCTGATGGACGACTGAAAGTTTGGCGATCGCCCTCCTTTACAAATGACCACGCCGCATACGAAACCTCCAAGAGTAATAGTGAAATTAGAGCCGTCAGATTTAGCCCGGATGGACAGCTCATCGCCTCTGGGATGTCGAATGGTGACATTCAGCTGTGGACCCCAACGCTTGAGCCCCTCGACACGTTTAAGCAGAAAGGCGTCGTCACTGAGATTGTGTTTACACCGGATTCTTCTAAACTCATCGCGGCCAGTCGCGCCCTAGACACCAACAAGGAATTTGAGAGTTCGATTAAGGTGTGGCGTACGAATACCGTAATGGAGGCAGAAGAATCAGAAATCACGCCTGAACCTTTCGTGACGATTTCCCTAAAGCGAATGGGCGTCGCGACTGACATTACGAGTCTTGCAATTAATGATGCCGGGACTGTCCTGGTTGCAGGAGATGCACTCGGCACATTGAGGCTGTGGAGAATTGATGGGGACAACTTTAAGTTGATAAAAACGATCTCGAAAGAATCAATGTTTAATCACGGGATCAACAGCATCAGCTTTAGCCCTGATGGTAAGTTATTTATTACCGGGGGCGAAGATGGTACGGTTAGAATTTGGACTCAATCTGGAAAATTAGTGTCAGAATTGAAACGGCATCAGCGGGAAATCTCAACTGTTCAATTTTATCCCCTATTAACAGATGAGGGCATGTTGTTTGCGTCTTCAGGATTCGACAAGAATGTCCATTTGCTACTTATCCCCAAAGGCTTTGAAGAGAATACCTTTGAAATTTTGCTAGAGCGCAGTTGTCGGCTCGTTGACACTCATTTAGGCACACTCATTCGCAGTGACCTGGAAGCATCAAAGGATCAGCCTTGGGTCTCCCGAATAACAGACGGATTCAATTCAGAGGCAGAACGGGATATCGGTAAAATGTGTGAAAAGTTCTTAGAAAAGGACGAGCCCATTGGCAGCAAAATTGTCAACAGTCTTCTGTCTAAATGAAGAAACTCCTCAAATTTATACTGAAGAACAGACGGAACAATCGGCTCACGATTCACTCATGATGTCCTTGACGAGTTCTAGCAAACCAAATCGCACTAAATCCACGGGTTGAAGCATCAACCATCGTCGCAGCTGGATGGATTATTGACGATGTCGCAGGTTTGTTTGACTCCGAAGAAAGAGGCATCGTTTTTGTATTGGACATCGTTGTGTCGGACATCCAGGTTGCTGGCGTCAACAATAGATGGCTGCTCTCCTTGAGAACTGAACGCATTCGCAGCCACCGAAGCGAATGGCACAACAAATGCGATTAAAGATACACCAGACATAACCAACATTAGGTTTTTCATCTTTCTTAACCTATTCAAAAATTCTGCTTACTAATCTAAAGCTACTGATGCAAATGGCTGGTACACCCTATTACCAGTATAACGTTAGGCTCTGGCAATTCGTTTCAGGACTAAAAATGTGCCAGTTTTTAATACAGGTGATGTTGGCACAGTGATAGCTAAGGACGGTGGCGTCCTACCCACCCCTGTCCTGCGCGATTACCGCAATTCTCACTTTGAAAGACTTCGCGCCCTGTCGGCGCTCACTTGTATCGGTTCAGGGGACAAAACGGTCGCCGCAAGCGACCGTTTTGTCCCCTGAACTTCCATAATGAGAATTGCTGGAGCGATTAGGCATTGGCGCATTCAAAGGCATCGTTCATGGAGGACTGAGAAACCAGTACTGACGGTTGTGATGTTTCACTTCTCCAGGCGTACCAATAGCTTTCTAGACGAGCCACAAAAGCCTTTGGTTTTTCTGCATAAAGGCGCTGGCCTAAGAAACGAGCCTGGGTCTGTAGCTCAAGCTGCCGACGCTGAATCAGTGCCAGCAGCACACCCAACTGCTCATCATCCGAAAACGCTTCTGGATCATCTGCGATAAAGTTTCGCAGCACCGTCAAATCATGATCATCTCCCAGAAGATCTGCCAGCTTCTTGGTCTGCTTCTTCAGGGTCTTCATCACCTTGGGCCAAATAGGGGAGAGAATCCGCAGGTGATACCAAAGATATTTCACCCGTTTGCGCCATTCGTGCAACTGCTCTGGAGTCGCGTTTTCACAGGCATCTGCAAAATCGCGATAGCCTCGCTTGTAGACGCGGTGCAAACTGTCCTGAAGGGCGTGCCAGTCATCCTGGATTCCCCATGATTGAATGCGCGTTCGAGCAGCTTCTAAATCAGACACGATGGCGGCAATGTCTTGCTCACTTGGCCCTTCAGATTTTCGGGTCGCCTCGTAAGCCTCAACAAGAACGTGACGAATTCCTTGAAACAGCTCAGGATCAATTGACTCCTGATAGTGCGCAACCAATGTGTCGAAAGTTTCGACGCGGACCTCCGCATCTCGCACATCAGAAAGTTTACGTCCGGCATCACGAAAGCAGACATTCTCACGTTTATACGCATCGTGTCCCACTTCATCTCGCACCAACCGAACCAGTGCCCGAAGCTTTTTGAAGTGTTTGCGGGCATCGTGGATGGCGTTAGCTCGGTTGGCCCTAATGCTGCGGGTCAGTTTATAAATCGCTGAGTCGATTTGTTCGTCGGTAATGCGTTTAATCCCCACTGGGATCATTTCTTGATCATTGAATCGATAAGACATGCAATCTTCATTCATTCCTGTGCTGGTGTCATTCTTTCAATCGTAGAAACATCAAGAACAATCGTGATCCATCAAGCGGGATAAATTCTGGAGGTAGAGGGCGATCGCCCTCCACCTCACATTGACCTCACGTTGACCCCACATTGACCTCACGTTGACTTGAACGTGCATCATAATTTCAAGTACAGCCCTACAAATGCTCAAGGAGTTGAAATGGAAGAAAGCTTTTGGCGTCAGCGGTGGGAAAGCAGCAACATCGGTTTTCACAAAAGTGAAGCGAATCCATTGATGGTGAATTACTTTGGAAAACTTTCGCTATCAAAAGGGAGTCGTGTGTTCGTGCCCTTGTGC
>JAYKJC010000136.1:0-12430 GCA_035285885.1 Leptolyngbyaceae cyanobacterium
CTTTTGGCGTCAGCGGTGGGAAAGCAGCAACATCGGTTTTCACAAAAGTGAAGCGAATCCATTGATGGTGAATTACTTTGGAAAACTTTCGCTATCAAAAGGGAGTCGTGTGTTCGTGCCCTTGTGCGGCAAAACGCGCGACATGGCCTGGTTCCTCTCTGAAGGCTATCGCGTTGCTGGGGCAGAATGGGTTGAAATGGCGGTCGAGCAACTGTTTGATGAGCTGGGGGTAGAACCTACAATATCCAAAATCGGAGAATTAAAGTTGTATCGTGCCCAAGATATTGACATTTTTGTGGGCAATATTTTTGATGTATCTCGCTCAATCCTCGGCTCGGTTGATGCAATCTATGACAGAGCCGCATTGGTGGCTCTACCGAACGACATGCGTCAGGCTTACACCGCACATTTGATGGAGCTGACGGAGAACGCACCGCAGTTTCTAGTGACCTATGAATATGACCCCGCCCTGATGCAGGGGCCTCCATTTTCTGTGAGCCAAGAAGAAGTGCATCGACACTATCGCGAGAAGTATGACGTGTCGCTGATTGTCAGCGAGGATGTGAGCGGCGGATTGAAAGGTAATGCAGCCCAAGAAAACGTCTGGCTCTTGCAGAAAAAGTATGAGGAATTGGATTCCCGTTCAGATAAAGGAACCCAGAGGCATCATTAAGGGATTGGTATTGTCTTCCTAAGTCCTGTGAAAAATAGAGGTTTTAAGATTCTTGCGACTCGGGCGTTGCTATTCGGCTTAGCCGTAACGCACCACCCCATAAGCCTTTGATGCATTCTTTGATGCATGACATCATCGCACGCATCCTACCAGCACCCAGGGCTTCCTTCTGACGAACAGCTATACGTAACTCCACCACGTAATATTCTTCACGCCCAGTTCCACAGTTCTGCTGACGGCTAACAGAAAAATCTGTGGTTGAATATAAATAGAATCAGGCTACATATGACTATAAAAAGATCGTGAACTTGGACTATCCGTACGGTTTGCGCAGAAACTTCCTGGATATTTGGTTAGTCAGTCAAGCCTGTTTTCAAGCAGGAATTGGGGTGCGGACACGTTTCCACAATCAACGCGCAAAGGTTCCTGTTTATGTCGGCCATGATTCGGTCTTCCACCTCTGTTAAAACGGTTGGTGATTCGAAGTTTACCAGTCCTCAAATTGGTTCTTTAGTGGGCGGTCGCTATTGCGTCACCTGCCGTCTCTCAGAAGGAACCTTCGGTCACACTTACCTGGCCAAGGACACCCATCTTCCCAACAGTCCAGAATGTGTGATTAAGCAGCTAAAGCTGCAAACCAACGAGAAAGCCATGAAGATGGCTCGTCGTCTGTTTAACACAGAGGCAAGCACGCTCTACGAGCTTGGAAATCATAACCAAATTCCGCAACTGCTGGCCCACTTCGAGCAGAATGATGAGTTCTTCCTATCCCTTGAATATATTGAGGGATATCCAATTTCTGATGAACTGTCGCCCGATCGCCCGTGGGCGGACGTTAATGTGGTTCGCCTCATTCGAGAAATTTTAGAAGTTTTGGCGTTTGTTCACGATCACCGAGTCATTCATCGCGACATCAAACCCAGCAATCTGATTCGCCGCAAACAAGACGGAAAGGTGGTGCTGATTGATTTTGGTGCGGTGAAACAAGTCACCACGGGCTTTTTATCCTCTCCACCCGGACAAACCGATTACACCATCGCCATCGGAACCTTTGGCTACATCGCAAAAGAACAGCTTGGAGGACGCCCTCGCTTTAGCAGCGACATCTTTTCTGTTGGGATGATTGCTGTTCAAGCGCTCACGGGCGTTCATCCCAACGACTTGATGGAAGACGATCGCACCGCAGAGATACAGTGGCGCGATCGCCTCACAGCCCCTGTCAATCCCCAGTTTGCGGCCATTATCGATCGCATGATTCGCTACGATTTCCGCGAACGCTATGCGAATGCACAGGCCGCACTCCGCGCCATTGAAGCCTTACCTGTGGCCTTTCGAGAAGCTGCTGCCGCCCCTCCCTGGCATACGTCACCCATCCACCTCTCATCCGTTAACCCCCTCATTCTGCCGACCACAGACTCATTTGAGTCCAAGGATAATAGGGCAGACGCAACAACGTTTAGACCCCGGTCTTCCCCAGCATCGGTTCCATCATCCGCCCAAGCGCCAGTTCCACCATCAGTGCCACCGTCAGCCCCACCATCCGTGGGGCAACAGATGGGCGATCGCCTTGACAGCACTCAGATTGAAAGTCATGAACGGTACGGACATCACTTTTCCCAGTCCAACCCTGATGAATCGACATTTCCGTTAGAACACACGCACATGACCGATGTGGTCGCACCCAGTTTTAGCGACACCCGCATGGAGACGTCTGCCCATCCGCACCCCCTGATAGATGAGCAAGGCTTTGGGTATGAACAGGCCCATTTCCCCGCTTCGCTCACGTCGCAAGAGCCGCTTCCACGAACGGTTATTACCTGGAAAGACCGGGTGCTCGCCACGTCGGATCATTTTGAACACTGGCTTTCTCGCTCCTGGCGCGTCATTGCACTGATTGGCGGAACGAGCTTAACGTTAATGCTGACTCGCGGAATGATGGCCTCATTCGCCCCCCAACCCGCCCATCAACTGCGGGCAGATGTCAGCACAAACGTGGTTTCCAAAGCCAGACACTTTTTGAATGATCTTCCGGCAGAGCCCACAGATATTCCAATAGAGGAACCTCCAACCGTTTCTACGATTGATATCCCCACTGTTTTAGACGAAGCTCATCGGGCTCGCATTGAAGGTCGATATCAAGAAGCGATGGACTTTTATCGACAGGCGTTAGGGCAAGAACCTAGCCTGGTAGACGCTCTGTGGGGCAAATGTGCGACTCACAATGCCCAGGGGCGGTTTGAAATGGCGTCAGCCGCCTGCTATGAAGTGCTGGCCATTGATCCAGAACATCCGCTGGCGCTGTGGAGTTCGGCAGAGGCCAACGATCAGTTAGGCAACCACAAGAAAGCAGCAGAAGAGCGCAACCGAGCGCTGTCGATCGACCCGAACGTGTCTGAGAAGCTGTCAAATGCGCCAGCCGAGTAACATCTATCGAGCAATATCGGTCGATATTATCGGGTCTTCGTACAGGCATCCATCTGGCCATTCATCCCCATCCTTACATGAGCCCGTGAAGAATTGTACGAGCCTCATGAACGAAGGTCACAATGTTGTTAGTTTTCAGAACAATCTGGTCAGAATGATGGATAGGACTTACGCAAGTCCCCTATACATAATGCATTTTTGTGGGTGGTGGCGGCTGAGCCCGCTACCACCCACAAAGATTCGTAAGTCCCAAGGGAGTGAGAAAAGGCAGCGAAGGACGTAGGAATCGCCGAAGGAACAAAAGCTAAGTGTTAAGGGCTAAGTTAAATCAACAAGAATTATTAAATCGGATTTCCAATCGGATTCGTCAGTCGCTTGAGTTAGACGACATTCTAAAGCCGACTGTGGATGAGGTGCGTGCATTCTTGGGAACGGATCGGGTCAAGATCTATCAGTTCTTGCCCGATGACCACGGTGTGGTTATTGCTGAGTCTCTCGCCCCCGATCGCTTGCCCTCGCTTTTAGGACTCCACTTTCCGGCGGATGATATTCCGGCCTATGCCCGTGAATTATTTCTTCGCACCCGGCAGCGTGTAATTGTAGATTTGGCCCAGGAACAAGTAGGCATCAGTGACTTTCAGACGAATAATGCTGATGCTACTTCTTCAGTTCAGTATCGCTCAGTTGATCCGTGTCACCTGGAATACTTGCGGGCGATGGGTGTTCAATCGTCGGTCGTTGTGCCGATTGTGGTTAAGGGCAATACGAATAGCCAATTATTTATCCCTTCTCTCAAATCTAATAACTATCTCTGGGGACTGCTGGTTTCTCACCATTCAGAAGCGCGAGTCGTTGAAGATTCAGAGCTTTCATTAATTCAGGCAGTGGTCGATCAGATGGCGATCGCCATTACCCATTCCACTCTGCTACAGCGGGTTCGCGAGCAAGCCCAGCAAAAGAACGAGGTCAACAAAATCATCAGCTTGCTGCATGAATCGACGGATATGGATCTGCATGCAGCCCTGGAAGAAACGGTGCAACTGTTTCAGGGATCGGGCGGGCGCATTTATCTGCCCAAGCAACCGTTGTCGAAGACCCATGCGGTGACTTTCAGCCCAGAGGAGAATCCGTCATCTAGAGCAGAAATATACATCTGTGGTCAACAGCCGACGACCTTATCGTCCAACGATGATCGCTGCATTGAAGAACATGCCCTTTGGCAAAAGTATTTAACCTCAGCCATATCCGCCCAACTGTCTCACTCAGAGCCGTCTCATTCAGAGCCGTCTCACTCAGAACCATCCTCTTCAACGGCTTCGGCTTCAGAAGCTGTTGAGATTCCCCTTCCCCAGTCTGAAGACCGTTCAGCCATTCCCGCAGCAGAGGGCACTGATTTGGAGCCAGAGCCAGAGTCAACGAGTGCCCCCGCACATTCATCACTTGATATCTCTAGTGAACCGACTCGCATGCCTCAGGAATGGTCTGTTCAATGGATGCGGGCAGCCTATGCGCTCACAACTCCAGAGACGGTCGAAAAAGGAGCCATGCAGGTGTGGGCCATTCCCGATATTTATCAAGAACCTCTACTGCGGTCAATGATTGCAGCCTTTCGACCGACGAACATCCGAGGGATGCTGATCATGCCCCTTGCTTTGGGCAATGAAGTATTCGGGTGTTTGACGATTTTTCGAGCCCCGATTGATGAAGAGGTGGTTTGGGCGGGGGAATTTGATCCCGACTATCGGCAGACGGTGCCGCGCCAGTCGTTTGAGGCGTGGTGCCAATCTCTCCAGGGTCGAACTCAAGAATGGACAGATTCAGATATTCGTTTGGGGCAGGCGATCGCCGAACGATTTGCAACAGCGGTTAAGCAATATCGACTCTACAACCAGATCACCGTTCTCAATACGCAGCTAGAGCAAGAAGTCTATGCCCGAACGCTAGAGCTTCAGAAAACAGCAGCTATGGCGCGTCAACATCAGGCTCTTGCCAAGATTCTGGGCAAGCTTCAGTCTGCATCTGACATAGCCAGTATTTTCCGAACAGCCACGCAAGAGGTTCGGCAGTTGCTGAATGTTGAACGAGTAGCCATTTATAAATTCGATCAAGACTGGGGCGGTGAGTTTATTCAAACCTTTGGGAGTGTTGCTTCCGAGTGGGCATTGACTGAGCTAGCAACACGTTCAGTCTGGAATGACACCTACCTACAGGAGCAGCAAGGAGGCTCCTACAAAGAACACCAGGTGTCAATTGTCGAAGATGTCTACAAAGCTAATCTCTCCGACTGTCATCTTGAGATTCTTAAAACATACAAAATCCGTGCGTATTTAATCGTGCCCTTGTTCATCGGTCAACAATTGTGGGGATTGTTAGGTATCTATCAACATTCAGCCCCACGCCCCTGGGAAGACCTGGAAGTCAGCTTTGCGAAGCAAGTTGCGGCTCACCTGGGCTCAGCGCTCCAACAGGCCGAACTCCTGACGACAGCTCAACAGAAAGCTATGCAGCTACCTGTGATGATTGATCAGCAGCAAACCATCGCTGGCATCATCGGCAGAATTCGTGAATCGCTCGACCTGGAAAAAATCTTCACAACGACCACCCAAGAAGTCCGTCGTCTTCTAGGAGCCGACCGTGTGGGAATTTACCAATTTATGGGGTCTGCCTGTTCGGTCGGCATGATTGTGGCAGAAGACGTCGATAGCGCTTATCCATCCGCGCTGGAAAAGAAGGTAAAAGACCAGTGCTTTAGTGATAATTACGCCAACCATTACTTGGATGGTAATTATCAAGCCATTACCGATATCTTTAGTGCCAATCTTTCACCCTGCCATGTGGATCTTTTGGCTCAGTTTCAAGTCAGAGCCAATTTGATTATTCCCCTACGTAAAAAAGATACGCTGTGGGGATTGTTGTGCATTCATCAATGCTCACAACCCCGAGAATGGCAGTCCTGGGAAATTGAATTTTGTCAGCAAATTGCGGTTCACCTCAGTGTCGGCTTGCAACAAGCTGAGCTACTGAACCAGGCTCATGATGCAAAGAATGCCGCCGATGCAGCGAATCAGGCCAAAAGCGAGTTTCTAGCCACCATGAGCCATGAACTACGGACACCCTTGAATGCGATTTTGGGTCTCTCTGAGGCCCTGAAAGATAATTTACTCGGTGAGTTAAGCCCGTCCCAGAAAAAAGCGGTGTCAACCATTGAGAAAAGCGGCAATCATCTCCTGGCTTTGATCACCGATATCCTTGATCTGGCGAAAATTGAGTCTGGCCAGTTGGTGTTGCAACTGGCTCCAACACGTTTGAAGGACTTGTGCTACGCCTGTCTGCCATTTGTGCAACCCCTTGCCCATGAGAAGAATATTCACCTGACGGCAGAAGTTGGCGATCGCCACAACACCTCCATCATGGTAGATCCCCTTCGCATTCGTCAGTTGCTCATCAATCTGCTGAATAATGCGGTAAAGTTCACGCCCGATGGGGGCACCGTCAGCCTCATTGCAGACGTTCATTCCGAGTCTCAAACCGTAGAACTTCGAGTCATCGACACTGGCATCGGCATTGCCCACGAAGATATGCCCAAAATCTTCCGATCGTTTGTGCAGATTGACAGTAGCCTCAACCGACAATACAGCGGCACAGGACTGGGACTGGCTCTTGTTAAGCGGTTGGTCGATGCCCATCACGGTCACATTGAGGTTGAAAGCGAGGCTGGGCAAGGCAGTTGTTTTACAGTAACGATTCCCTATTACCCCCCATCATCAAGCCCGACGTTGTCACCCAAGCAAACGCTGTCCCAACCCGTGCTAGCAACGATAGACGAAGCGCTCGACACGATACACCACTCCGGTCACCTGCTTGAATCCGCACAACCGTCTAACGCTCTACCCCCATCCAAACCGCTCTACGCGCTGAATGGATCTGCGAATGGAGTAGTTGAGGTCACTGACTCCGTCCATGTTCCTGAAACAGCTCAATCCACTGACGTAGAGACCGCACCTGACGTAGAGACCGCACCTGACGTAGAGAGCACGATTGACGTAGAGAACGTGGCTGACGTAGAGAAGGCGTCTGAAGCTGAGAACGTACCTGAAGCTGAGAACGCGATTGAGACAGAGAATACAATTGAGGCGATGGGCACGACTGTGGATGTCGCCTCAATTGTATTCTCTGCATCCGAATCTCCCAGCCCAGAATCTCTCAGCCCAGAATCTCTCAGCGCTGAATCTCCCAGCGCTGAATCCCTCAGCCTAGAATCTTTGAGCGCTGAAGCGTCTAGAACTGATTCGCCCAGGGCTGAATCACTAAACATGGCTCATCCGTCGCCGCTGACAATTCCGAAAGAACCTGTTCCAGGAGATGTTCCCGAGGAGCAGCTTCAAGAGAGACTCCAAGAAAGGCGTCACCAACGCTCGAATCACCGTTCTTTAGCTCCTAGAAAGGAAGCTGAAAACGACCAAATTCTGGTGTTACTTGCAGAAGACAACATCAGCAATGTCGAAACCTTCTTGAGCTTTTTGAACTACCTCAACTACCGCGTTGTTGTAGCCGAAAATGGACAGCAGGCCATCGATTTAACGCAAGAACATGAACCCGACGTCATCCTGATGGATATTCATATGCCGACCGTCGATGGGATAGAAGCCATTCAAAGCATTCGGCAAATGCCCGATATCGGAGGCGTGCCCATCATTGCGCTCACTGCCCTGGCGATGCCCGGCGATCAAGAACGATGCATTGAAGCCGGAGCCAATTGCTATCTCACCAAACCCGTGAAATTGAAGCAACTGGCTGAGACGATTAAAGAAACCCTCGGCATCGCTTAAGCCTGAAGTTTAGATAAAATCGGTTAAAGCCTTATATGTAGGGGCAAGGCATTGCCATGCCCCTACGTGTAGCGTGAAGTTGTAATTATAGCGCTGTGCGCGTTGGTTCAAGTATTTGAATCGTGACCGTTGGGAGATTCATGACTCTCACTGTTCGGCAGATTCTTGGGTGTGATGAGCATCTCAGTCTTCGATGTTTGGGCCACCTGTTGAATCACAACTCGACCGGAATCATCCGGTTCGCTCGTGTTGCGTAACACCTGGGTGACCGTGTTGCGAGCAGCCTCAGCCCCGAATCCCCATGCCAGCAATGCAAAGTAGTCGCCCCAGGCATTGGCTCCAAATGTGGGCTTGGCAATATAGAGTTCGTTAAAGCCGCCTCCAGCCAGCAGCACAACAGAAATGATGTAGCTTGCGGCGTAAAACCCTCGCAGACGACCGTCTGCATCGGGCCAAATATTTGTGATGAATGGCCCCACCCATTTGGGTAGTCCTGAAATTTTGCGCGGGGATGTTTGGGGTACTTGAATCGGTTCAGGAATAAACGTGAGATCGGAGCGATTTTTGGGTTTGGGGCGATCGCCCTCCTCCGATGACTCACTCATTCCAGTGGCGATGGGAATGTAGGTGGTGGAAATGGATGCATTCAACTTGCGCCGCACCTTCTGAATGTTGGTCGCCAGGGTGCTGACACCCCCTTCTTTATCTGGAGTGAGCGTGTAGATTTCGTTCTCCAGGTTAAACATATTCTCATCGAAATCTTTCTGCTCATCCGTAGAGAGCTGATGATAGCGTTTGGCGATCGCCTCCTTGAGCTGTTCAAACTGGTTGCGCATCTGCCCATAGTCTCGTAACTGTTGGGCGATCGCCCGCAATTTACTCTGAAGCTCCGAGGGATTCGGCAAATCTGGAATTGTTCGCATCAGGTCATCCAGTTCATGGCGAATCACCTGAACATAATGGGTAGACAACTCTGCCAGTTCTTTTTCCACCTGTTGCGTCAGCGTGCCGTGATACACCAACTGATTATGCCAATCATCTTTTTGGCGATACCACTTTCGCCAAATGTCGCGGGCTTGACTGGCGGCCAGACGGGCTTCTTCTAGTTGCTTGGCGTCGTTTGCATGGCGGGCATCAGCAATAAAGGTTCCGGCTCGATTGGCAAAGGGCTGGGCCTCTTTCCCATATTGACGGATTTGAGCCTGGAGGCGATTGAGTCGCACGGTGACTTCATCGCTCAACCGCCCACCACTGCTGTAGGAGGATACCGTCATCCCCAAGATGACCCCCATCACCAGCAGCAGCAACGGAAGCGGCCAGCTATCCTTGACTCGAACAATCAGAGGAATGGATACCTCAAAGTTTTCGCCCGCTTCTTCATACGTCAAAAGCAATTCTCCAGTGAATTCTCCGCTGGGAATTGGGATGTAATTTCCATCGGGCAACGCAATGGGCGTCAGGTCAAAAGTGACCGGAATACTGATAAATTCGTTGGTTCGTTTAGCTGTTGCAGGCAGCGGGATCTCAATCGCCTGGGAGGGAAAAACAACGGTGCTGTCTGAGTTGTAGATATCAAAGGTGTAGATATTGACGGGCGTATCCGCATTGGGCAACCGAAGGACAAGGGTGCGTTGTTCAATGCCTCCTTTGGTGCCGACAATGGTGAGAGCGGGAGGTCTGACCAGCGGAACGGTTTGGGCGATCGCCCGTGATTCGACCAGCGATTTTATGGCCAGGGCAGACAGGCAGGCAAGGGCGATCGCCGTTCCCCCAGCGAGACAATGATGGGGCAACCGTCGCGCCTTTCTCGTCAGGAGCCACTTCTGGCTTACCCTCCAACGATGCCTATGACAAGAACCATCAATCGCTTTTTTCATAATGACCCTGACGGTAAATCTATCGAACTGAAAAACGTGAAATACGTTGAAGAAATGAGTCCATCACTTTGAATTCCAGTTCAATCTCAGGCGAACTTTTTAAGTGAAACTTCAAGTGAAACCCAGACCATTTTGAGAACTGAAGGTGTTCCGACGGGGCACATTTAGTTCCCAATCTAGATGAGGTTTATCAAGAAGTTTATCAAGAAACAGTTGACTATCAGTTCGAGCAAGCTGGCATTAGACTCATATCTGGCAACAGTAAATGAGTACTAATATTCGGATGTGCGGACTACGCCCGCATGTCCACCTATTCGTACCTATTAAGAAACACCTGTATCTTAATGTGACTCTCGATTGAAAGAAAATGCCATGAAGAAATGTTTTTGAAATGCCGTAATTTTGAAATGCCGCAGTTTTGAAATCACTAGAATTCCACTTCTTCAACCTGTTCCACTTTTCGAAATGGGTCACGATAAACCGTCGTACTTCGCCCTGAATGAATGCTTTTTTGCCTTGAACAATGGCAAAACATGCCTGCCCATCCCGGCAGATCTCTAGTTCTTCTTAAGACTACTCAAAGCCTTGCTTTTTGATGGATAGAATGAAGGGTGCGATCGCTTCAGAAAGTGGCATAGTTTTTTGTTTCACAGGATTCAAGAACTAGATAAGGTCAAAACAGTCAGGACACTACCACGCCAGAAAGGAACGCGATCCATGGTTCAAACGTCACCGCGTACTTCCATGCAATCCACTGAGACATCTAATTTATTAATGGCTGCTCGATCAGGGGACGCAGAGGCGATCGCCCAACTGATTGGGCGTGCTCTAGCGGATTATGGCGTGGCGGTGTCGGGCACGGTAGCGGGTGACCAACTGGACCTAACCTTAACGGGGCATCCACTGCCAGAGCAGCAGCAGGTTATTCCGCTGATTAAAACAGGGTTGATGCGGTTGGGATTTCGCTCGATTCGATCAGTGGTGCTTCACGGGCAGGGCACCGACCCCTCCCATGAGATGAGTGGTGAGACCAGCAGCGGATGGACCTATCGCTTCCAGATCAGCGACGCTCTCAACACCCCCCAGACTCCCCTTCCTGACACCGCATCCCTCGCTCGGGTGCATGGGGGAACGCCCACGGCCTCCAATTCTCTCTACATCGGGGCCTATCGCATTCATGAAAGCGATCACGGGCACGTAATTCAGCCCCATGCCGAGGCGACGCCCCCCCTCCGACGGCGATCGCCCCCAGCGGCGTCACACACCTGCGATCCCGTTCCTTCGTTGCTCGATCGTCAACCAGAAACGCAAGATGCGCTGGCAGGACTGCTGAACAATCAGCCCGTCGAGTTCTATGGAGATCATGGGCTCGGAAAAAGTGCGATGTTGTGCAGCATTGCGCACTCTCCCGAGGTGCGCCGCCAGTTTACGGATGGCGTCAGCTACTATCGCGTGGCCTCTCGTCCGCTGGATGATGTGTTGCAGGATGTGTTCACTACTTTTTATGAATGGGAAAGTCCCAGACCGCTGAAGCCGACGCCCTCCCAACTGCGGGTTGCGTTGCGATCGCTCAATGGACTCGCTGTTTTCGATGATATGCCCGTGGGGCGGGCTTTACTGCTAGAAGGACTGGGGCTAACGATGCTGCTCGCGTCTGATGACCATCAGTTAACCGATGTCGGGCAGGCCATTCCCATGCGGGGGTTGCCCATTCCAGAAGCGGTGGCTCTGGTTGAACAACGGTTGGGGCGATCGCTCTCAGACTCCGCTGAACGACAGGCAGCAGAAACGATTTGTCGTCTTCTCAAAGGGCATCCCCTCCGGATTATTCAAACCACAAGCTTTTTGCAGTCATTTCATCAGTCAGCCGCCCATACAGAATTGCCTTCGACCCTTCCCCAGCTTGTGGATCAGCTGCGCACCGGGCTGTCAGCAGAAGCCTTGACCATCAAAGCAGCCACGACCCTACCCGAACTCGAACGCCGAGTGTTGGCGGTGCTGGCGGTGTTTGAGCAGGTTTCCATTGCGCCAGAACATTTGAGTGTCCTGGTGGGCTCATCGAACCTGGATCTCACCATCCAAATTTTGCTGGAACGAGGACTGATGGGGGGCGATCGCGAGGGCTATCGACTCGCAAGCAACCTGCTTCCCTACTTCCGAAAAATCTGGGATTTGCAGCCCTGGATTGATCGCGCCATCACCTATTTCACGACCTGGGCTAGCCAACAAGCCCCCGTGTCCGACCACCCCAGCACCCATTCAATCCTCTGGTGGATTGCCCAACTCGCCGCCCAGCACCGCCAATGGGATGCCGTTTTAACCTTCTGTCGGCTGCTGGATCGTCCCTTCATGCTGGGTCAGCAGTGGGGCCGCTGGAAGCAAATGTGGGAACTCGGGTTAGCTGCCGCTCGCACCATCGGGGATGGTGCGGCAGAAGCCTATGCCTTTCACCAGTTGGGAAGTCGCGCTCTGTGTATTGGGGATCTCTTCACGGCTCATACCTATCTGACGGAAGCTACCCAGCGTCGCATTGCCCTACGAGACGAGATTGGTGCGGCCATTTCGCAGCACAACCTCAGCATGCTGTTCCTCACTGGCAATGACCGCTCTCAGCATTCCACAGCGGA
>JAYKJC010000137.1:0-13470 GCA_035285885.1 Leptolyngbyaceae cyanobacterium
CTTAAAATGTAGGTTGTAGGTTGGGTTAGCGCTAGCGTAACCCAACAAAACCATTGCTGGCGTTGGGTTTCACTTCGTTCAACACCAACCTACGCTATCTCACCGTTTTGGCTATGTCGCTCCACTAGTCTCGAGTAGCGGGGTAACCTTTGAATGTGTCTTAGGCTTTTGTTTAAGCGTCTGTCTATGCGACAGATCGTTCGTCTAGGTAAGGCCATCCGCCTGCTCGTTCAGGTTTCTCGCGTTTTGCACCACCGTCGTCGGTCAATGGCTCTATGGCAGATAATCGTGCAACTGTTCAACGGGTACTCATCATTACCCTCGTGCTGAATATTGTGGTTCTGGTTCTGAAAGGAATCGTTGGTTTTTTGACAGGGTCATTGAGTCTACTGGCAGATGCGCTCCATAGCGTTACAGACAGCGCCAACAACATTCTGGGCTTAATCACCAACTCATTTTCTTCCCCTGAACCGGACCGTGACCACCCCTATGGACATCAGAAATTTGAGGCCGTGGGTGCATTGGGCATTGCAGCCTTTTTAGGGGTGGCCTGCTTTGAAATTCTGCAAGCGGCTTTGACGCGTATCTTTTCGGAAGGAGATCCGGTCAAAATCGTTGGAGGGGAGCTTTGGCTGTTGCTCATCGTTCTGGGGGTGAACATTTTCGTTGCATTCTACGAACGGCATGTGGGGCGACGCATTGGGAGTCCGTTGCTGATTGCCGATGCAAAACACACGATGAGCGATGTGTGGATTACCATTTCTGTCTTGGGGGGATTAATTGGCATTTGGGTTTGGAACTATCAGTGGTTGGATGTGTTGCTGTCATTTCCCGTGGCGTTTTTAGTTTTTGCCAGTGGGTGGTCGGTTGTGCGAGAGAACTTGCCTTGGCTTGTGGATGAAGTGGCGATCGCCCCAGAAAAAATCCATGAACTCGTGATGCAAGTCCCTGGAGTGCTTAACTGCCATGACATTGCTTCCCGTGGTGTTGTCGGGCGGCAGGTGTTTATCGAAATGCATCTGGTGGTTGAAGCTATCGATGTTGAAACCGCTCATCAAATCACAGAGGCGGTGGAGGAGAAGCTCTGCAATCAGTACAGCCCGGTTCGGCTCAACATTCACGTAGAGCCACCCCGCTACACATCAGAAGATATTAGTTATTCCTAGGCGTTCTCAACTCAAACGATTCTTACAGCGGTCTGCAATTGCATGTAACTTTCGCCCATGAAGCTTTAGCTTTAAGCCTTTGCGTTAGGACATTAAATCAGTATGTTTCCCCCGCTGCGTAGGGGAAACATGCCCAAACCTTAACCCGTAGGGCTATATGCGTTCGGCAAGGGCCATCCGAGTTGAGTGGGGTGTTCGTAGACCGCTTTCAGCGTTCTCACATCGCGGGCTGAAATTTGAGGCGGAGCGTGAATTTGTGAGGCGTACAGCACATCCGTTTGTAGCGGGCTATGCCCCCAAAGGCCCAGTGCATGGCCTAGCTCGTGACGGGTAGTCGCTTGAATTTGCTGAAAGGATTGGCCAGGTTTGATCTTGATGTCATATCGGGGAGCAAGAACCTGGGTTCCATCAGCTTGTGCGTCAATGTAGAACTCGTATCGGGTTTCCGCTGCACGGGCAGGCTCAAATTGAGGTTCCGATGCGTCAAAGGTAACTTGGAGGGGAGGCGCAACCGCCCATATTCGGATGTCTGCGTCGGCGGATTCATTGACTGATTCGAGGGGAAGATAGACAGACCATTGGGCGATCGCCCCTAATACTGCGTCGTACCATTGCCGATGAATCTGCGGGGAGGGCGGTAGCGGCGGCAATACCTTGGGACTAGCACCATTCACATCTGCGTCACCCAACATACCCCCCTCACCCACGTTCGCATCACCCGTGAATTCTGCATCTGGAGGTTCCACAAAAATAGTAATGGGGAAGCGCGACCAGACCAAGTATCCAAGAGGCGAAGGGGCAATCGCATCAAAGTAGTCGCCCTGGGATGCTGAGTCCTCCAAAGCAGGATCATTCCACGCAGCTAACAACTCGGGCAGAGGATGTGATCGCAATGGAGGAAGCTGAATAGAATCTTCTGAGGAGAGGCTCGAATCAACATCCAACCCTGGAACCGCAAGCGAATGAGCAGCGACACTCAGGAAAAGCGCCAACCCAAGAACTATGCCTAGAAATCTGTAGCGGCGATCGCCCCAATGCGTCATCTGTACGATCTATTCCACTAAACCCAACCTGCACTCAAGACAATGGTCAGGCCGATAAAAATAACTGTCAAGAGCCACGTTGCCCGATTGAGAGTTGTTTCAGCGCTTTTTGTACTTGTGAAGAGTTGCGCTTGACCACCAATACCGCCCAGGCCATCTCCTTTGGGACTGTGCAAGAGTACAAGAACAATGAGACCCCCAGCGGCGATCGCCCAAATCACGCGTGCAATTAAAACCAGTGTCATTTCGTATAACCTATGAACAAGCAGATGAGTATGTCCAAGCTCTGCACTTCACAATGTTCAGCATCGCTAATCCATGCCAGCGAAACCAAATGTGCTTCCGAGATGCTCTCAAAGTCCCTAAAACTGAGATTTATTGAGCCATGGAGTGCAAAAGCCCGAAGATGCTGAGCTAACAGCATTCACTTATTCTAAACCATTCCTACAGATGCACTTGGATAGGTGCGCTTCGTTCCCTGAGAGAACAAACCCCATGACCCACCTGACGCACCGAACGCATCTTAAATTGAATAAAACTTAAAATTCTCTAAGAAATTAGCCGAGGGGAACTGTAACGGGAGAGCGATTTTTACGCACATCAAACTCCAGGGGAAGGAACATGGAACGTCCCGTCATTTCGATCGGCTTCGGCAGCTTCAGAATGTCGAGAATGGTGGGGGCGATATCCGCAAGGCGACCATCCGACCGCAGCGGCACTTCCGTCCCGTAACCCGGAATTTTCCGCTTTTCTCCTTCAACCAAAATGAAGGGTACGGGATTCGTCGTGTGAGCTGTCCACGGATTACCCTGCTCATCTCTCATATACTCAGCGTTGCCGTGATCCGCGATGATGATGGTGGTTCCTCCAGTTTTGGAGACGCTTTCGACTAACCGCCCCACACACTGATCGACTTCTTCAATCGCTTGAATCGACGCCTCGATATTCCCCGTATGCCCTACCATATCGGGGTTGGCATAATTAATCACAATTAGAGAATACACCTGTTTCTCAACAGCGGCGATCGCCCCCTTCGTTACCGCCTCGGCTGACATCTTAGGAGCCTTGTCATAGGTCGCTACCATCGGACTGGCCACCAGCTCTCGGTCTTCTCCTTCAAAGGGTTCCTCAATCCCACCGTTAAAGAAATAGGTGACATGAGCATATTTCTCCGTCTCTGCGGTTCGGAGTTGCTTTAGCCCGTGAGAGGAAATAACTTCGCCCAGAATATTGTTGAGATTTTGAGGCTCAAAGGCCACCTTGACATCAAGGGACGCATCATATTGGGTGAACGTCACAAAATCCAAGGGTTGAACCAGCGATCGCTCGAATCCATCAAAGGTTGGATCAATAAAGACTTGAACCAGTTGACGCGCTCGGTCGGGCCGGAAGTTGAAGAAAATCACCCCGTCACCACTTTCAACGGCACCAGGCGCAACCCGTGTGGGCAGAATGAACTCATCAGTCACATCATTTTCGTAGGAGTCTTTCACGATTTGAGCAGCTGTACGCCCATCTCCTGCGCCATCGGTCACCATCAGTTCGTAGACTTTTTGCGTGCGATCCCAGCGGCGATCCCGATCCATGCTGTAGTACCGACCACTAATGGTTGAGATGCGCCCCACCCCAACCTGATCGAGGTAAGTCTCGATCAGGTCGATCATGCTTAAGCCGCTCTTGGGCTTCGTATCGCGACCGTCTGTAATGGCATGAATGCAGACATCTGTGAGCCCTTGCTTTTTGGCTAAGTCAATCACTCCAAAGAGATGAGTGAGATGAGAGTGAACGCCCCCATCCGAACAAAGGCCGACAAGGTGAAGCGTTTTATTGCGTTGCTTTACCGACTGACACACACTGACCAGCGCTTCGTTAGAGAGCAGTGTCCCGTCCTCAATGGCGTCCGAAATCCGAACGAGTTCTTGAGGCACAACCCGACCCGACCCAATGTTGAGATGCCCAACTTCGGAGTTGCCCATCTGCCCATCTGGCAAACCCACATCTTTCCCAGATGTGCGAATTAAAGTACTTGGATACGATGCCCAGAGGCTGTCCATCACAGGAGTGTTAGCGCTGGCGATCGCATTACTTTGAGAGTCTTCTCGATATCCCCAACCATCCAAGATAACTAACACGACTGGAGCAACTTGCTCTTGTGCCATAAGAACGGCCCTTTCTCTAGCTACACTTGTTTTCTCAGCAATAATACCACCTCAAGTTTGTTGCTCATAAGGAGCAATAACCCACGAATCAGATGATTCAAAACTTGAGTGATGATAAGCACACATTATCTACACTTTACACAGCCAATTACCCCCTTCATTCGCCAACAAAGCTCTTCTTTCCTATTCCAAGAAGGAAACAAGGCACCAGGAGCATTCTCAATTCTCTTCAAGTTATCTTCAGACGCACAAAGGAAAATAAAAACTCCTGAGAACTCGCGCATGAAAACATTACAGCTTGGCAATAAAAATAACGTATCTTTACAACTAATGTGTTGATAAGTAAATTATACCTTCGACATATTTCATCCTCATATCATTTCCTCAAATGGATACATTAGTTATTCTTGTATACCCTTTTCGGTGAAAGTACGACTTGGCAAAGTTCTCAAATCTATAGCGAAAGAATGAAAGTTTTGGGCGCGTGGTAAGCGCCCAAAACTTTCATTCTTTCGCGAACTTTGCCAAGTCGTGTGAAAGGATTTTACAGGAGCGCGGAGAAATATCGCCGCTCTGAGTCGGTATAGCTTTGCGCTTTTGCGTTAGGACATTCAATCGGCATGTTTCCACCGCGCAGCGGGGGGAAACGGGCCCAAACCTTAACCTGTGCTTTTGCAGAAGTGAGGTTGCCCAACGCGGTCAGTGAGTGATGCATTTTGCATGGCCGAGTCTTTGGGCAACAATGCATCAGAGAACGACTTTAATGCGTTTGGATGAGAACGAGCAGAACGAGGTCGCGGCTACTTTTTCTTTGATTTAGCCTTGTCCTTGTGTTTCTGACGCTGCTTCTCACGTTTTGCTTCCGCTTTCATCGCCTTTTGCTGCTGAATTGCCTCTTGTCGAATGAGCTCTTTTTCTTCTTCAATTTTGTCGAGATAGTAGTGATAATCACCGCGATAAAGTCGCAGCTCGCCCTCGCGAATTTCGACAATTTTGGTGGCCGTCTTCGAGATAAAGTAGCGGTCGTGAGACACGATTAGAATGGTGCCCTCATAGTTTTGAATCGCTTCCTCCAGCATTTCTTTTGCTGGAATATCCAGGTGATTTGTCGGCTCGTCGAGAACCAATAAGTTCGCCGGTTGAAGCAGCATTTTGGCGAGGGCTAACCGTGCTTTTTCTCCTCCACTAAGCGCCTGTACTTTTTTGAACACCGAATCTTTCTGGAACAGAAATCGACCCAGCAACGTTCGAACATCGGTGTCTTTCCAATCGGGGACTTCGTCGTGGATTGTGTCGAGAACCGTCTTGTTCAAATCTAAGGCTTCTGCCTGGTTCTGCTCAAAATAACCAGGGACGATGTTGTGTGCGCCCAATGTTACTTCACCTTCTACGGGGTGTTCAAACCCCATGATGAGTCGGAGCAGAGTTGATTTACCACTGCCATTTGGCCCCAAGAAAGCGATGCGATCGCCCCGCTCAATTTCTAGATTCGTCCCCAAAAACAGAATGTGATCGTCATACATGTGAGTCATGTCTTTGATCGTCACCACCTCACGTCCACCCCGAGGCGGCTCTGGGAAGCGAAATTTTAGAGTTTGCACGGAGGCTGTGGGAGCCTCGACCCGCTCAAGTTTTTCGAGCTGTTTTTCTCGGCTCTTGGCTTGGGTACTGCGGGTTGCACTGGCTCGAAATCGATCGACAAAGGCTTGCTGTTTCTCAATTTCTTTCTGCTGACGCTCAAAGGCACTCAACTGGGCCAGGGCGCTTTCTTCCTTCTGTAGAAGATATGCTGAATAGTTTCCCAAATAGGTTGATGAAACGCCTCGCTCCGTTTCAACAATATGCGTACACAGACGGTCGAGAAATTCTCGGTCATGGGACACGACAACCATGGGTGTCGTCAGTCCCTTGAGATAGGTTTCTAGCCACTCAATGGTTTCCAAGTCCAGATGGTTGGTCGGCTCGTCCAGCAGGAGCAAATCAGGGTCTTGCAGCAGGATTTTGCCAAGGCTGATGCGCATCTGCCAGCCACCGCTAAACTCACTCACGTAGCGATCGCCATCACTCGGCTCAAACCCCACTTCGGGCATGATTTTCTCGATGCGAGCTTCTAGCCCGTAGCCATCCAGCGCCTCAAATTTTCGCTGCAACCGATCCAGCTGATGAATGAGATCGTCTAGCTCATCCATGGTTGCTGTTTCCATCTGCTTTTGCACATCTAGCAGCAAGTGATGGGTGTGGTTTGCATCTGAAAAGACCGTCCAAAACTCGTCGCGCACAGTCTTGGCGGGATCGACCTCAAATTCTTGAGTGAGATAAGCGATGCGCAAATCAGCCGGACGAATGATTGTCCCGTCCGTCGGCTCCTCTTCTCCGGCAATAATTTTGAGCTGAGTTGATTTTCCAGCACCATTGACTCCAACTAAGCCAACGCGTTCATTTGCTTTTACTTCCCAGTTGATGTCCTTTAGAACCTCACCTGTGGGAAAAATCTTGCTAATGTGCTCTAGGCGAAGCATGGCTGACTCCAAACTGATGAATGGTTCTTCATAATGGTGTGAACGAGAGCCTTTCTCTCTTGAGTTCTGGGATCAGGCTGATTCACACCTCATTGCGTCTTTGGCGAATATCTAAAAAACCTCACCAAGGGTCGCATCATCTAAATCCACATCAGCTTAACAAATTTTTTAGATTCTTTATGTGTGGCTCGATAGTCAAGATTCCCAAAAAATGCTGAGGTCGGGAAACCGCACCTATTTTCTGTTGTGACACGATGCAATTCTTCGTTAAATTAGCACTCGGAGCTAGAGAGTGCTAATATGATTTCCGGTTTTGAAAACTATTCACTAGTTTCAAACCATAAAAGTTTTCAAGCTTCAAAGCATAAAAGTATTGAGCGTCACCTACGGAAGAGGTTTTTATGGCATCTGTAACGTTGAGTGTTTCAACTGTTAAGCCCCTTGGCGATCGCGTCTTCGTGAAAGTCAGCGCATCTGAAGAAAAAACGGCTGGGGGAATTTTCTTGCCCGATAGCGCGAAAGAAAAGCCACAAGTCGGTGAGGTTGTTCAGGTTGGCCCTGGCAAGCGCAATGATGATGGCTCTCGTCAGGCATTGGAAGTCAATGTTGGAGACAAGGTGCTGTACTCCAAGTATGCAGGAACTGACATCAAGCTCGGTAGCGATGAGTATGTCCTGCTTTCTGAGAAAGATATTCTTGCGACGGTTTCATAGGCGATTGAGAGAATGACAACGTAAGCCGAGATTTTCTGCTGAAGGTGTTGCAATTAGCGCCCTTGGAAAATCTCGGTTTTGTTTGACACTTTTGTTTGCCACTACTGTTGACTGAGGTTCTTAAAAGTCAGGCTTCAGTGGTTCTTTTGTTACGACTGCACGGGTGTTACGACTGCACGGGTTTTTGAACCGAAATTCGCGATACATCTGTCCGCCCACATTTCTGTCCACTCACATTTTTGTCCACTCATACTAAAGAGGAACTATGGCAAAGCGCATTCTTTATAACGAAAATGCTCGTCGCGCCCTTGAAAAAGGCATGGATATTTTGGCTGAAGCCGTGGCCGTTACCCTCGGTCCAAAGGGGCGGAACGTGGTTCTTGAGAAAAAGTTTGGTGCGCCTCAAATCGTCAACGATGGAGTCACCATTGCGAAAGAAATCGAGCTTGAAGACACCATTGAAAACACAGGAGTCGCGTTGATTCGTCAGGCAGCATCGAAGACGAATGATGCGGCAGGTGACGGAACCACGACAGCAACGGTTTTGGCTCACGCCATGGTGAAAGAAGGATTGCGGAACGTAGCGGCTGGAGCTAACGCAATTTCTCTTAAGCGGGGCATTGACAAGGCGGCTGCGTTTTTAGTCGAGAAGATTGCTGAACATGCGCGCCCGGTGGAAGACTCAACGGCGATCGCCCAAGTGGGATCTATCTCCGCAGGAAACGATGATGAAGTCGGTGCCATGATTGCGCAGGCCATGGACAAAGTCGGCAAAGAGGGCGTGATTTCTCTCGAAGAAGGCAAGTCCATGACGACTGAGCTTGAGGTCACCGAGGGAATGCGCTTCGACAAAGGCTACATTTCTCCCTACTTCGCCACCGACACCGAGCGCATGGAAGCTGTGTTGGAAGAGCCCTTGATCTTGTTGACGGACAAGAAGATCAACCTGGTGCAAGACTTGGTTCCTGTGCTGGAGCAAGTTGCTCGTTCGGGTCGTCCGTTGCTCATCATCGCTGAAGATATTGAGAAGGAAGCGCTGGCCACACTGGTCGTCAACCGTTTGCGGGGCGTGCTGAATGTTGCGGCTGTAAAAGCTCCTGGATTTGGCGATCGCCGTAAAGCGATGCTGGAAGATATGGCGGTTCTGACGGGTGGTCAAGTGATTACCGAAGACGCAGGTCTGAAGTTGGAAAGCACCAAGCTCGACATGCTGGGCAAGGCGCGTCGCGTCACCTTGACGAAAGATGACACCACCATCGTTGCAGAAGGCTTCGAAGCAGATGTAAAAGCCCGCTGTGAGCAGATTCGTCGTCAGATGGAAGAAACCGAGTCTTCCTATGACAAAGAGAAGCTGCAAGAGCGCCTGGCTAAGCTATCTGGCGGTGTCGCCGTGGTAAAAGTCGGTGCAGCCACTGAAACTGAGATGAAGGATCGGAAGCTGCGCCTGGAAGACGCCATCAACGCGACCAAGGCGGCTGTTGAAGAAGGCATCGTTCCTGGGGGTGGCACAACCCTCGCCCATTTGGTTCCTCCGCTAGAAGCGTGGGCAACCGACAATCTTTCTGGCGAAGAATTGACAGGGGCGATGATCGTGACTCGCGCCCTCACAGCTCCCCTAAAGCGGATTGCTGAGAATGCTGGACAAAATGGTGCGGTCATTGCTGAGCGCGTGAAAGAGAAAGACTTCAACGTGGGCTTCAATGCAGCGAATAACGAGTTCACCGACATGTTTGAAGCTGGAATTGTTGACCCTGCAAAAGTCACTCGTTCTGCATTGCAGAATGCGGCTTCGATTGCGGGCATGGTGTTGACAACAGAATGTATCGTTGCCGACAAGCCTGAGCCTAAGGAAGGCGCGGCAGCAGGTGCTCCTGGCATGGGTGACTTCGACTACTAATTCATTCGACTGCTAATTCAACGATTGGGAATAGGGCGATCGTTACAAATAGGGCGATCGCCCCTTCATAATCCCCTTTAGCTGGGCAAGGATAGCCATGAGAGATTTCACGAACTTCTCATGGCTATCTTTTTATGTTTAAAGGGACTGACGAGTGTTTTGCGAAGTTTCTGGGTTAACTAGGGGTGATAGTTTTGGCAGTATACCGCCGTATCATCCAGTTGCTCCTGACGAGTTTCTTCATGACAGATTTACTCATCTCTGCCATCATCTGCACCCACAATCGCGATCACTATCTGGGCGATGCCATTGACAGCCTCCTCAGCCAGCAATTTGACGGGGAATTTGAAGTGATTGTGGTGGATAATGCGTCGAGCGATCGCACCCGCGACGTGGTCGATGCTCGACAGCCCCATCCTCGACTGAACTATGTGTACGAAGCGGTGACGGGATTATCTGTTGCTCGAAACACGGGTGCTCAGATGGCGCGGGGACAGATTTTGGCGTATCTCGATGATGATGCAATCGCCTCACCCCACTGGCTCCAGGTGCTCTGGAATCATTATGAACAATCGGAAGAAACGGCGATCGCCGGAGGTCGCATCGATCTCATCTGGCCCAGCACGATGCATCAGCAGCCGAAGTGGATGACGCCTGAACTGTCAGGTAACTTGGGCTTCTATGACTTGGGCGATGAGGTCACGTTTATCGAGAACCCCGGTCAGACCCCTCGGGGACTCAACTACTCCATGCGGCGATCGTTTTGGGAAGCCGTGGGTGGATTTGACAGTCACCTGGGACGAGTCGGAAAGCGGTTATTGTCAAACGAAGAATTGCAGATGACGGAGCGGGCGATCGAAGCAGGCTGGCGTGTAGCCTATCTGCCCGATGCCCTCGTGTCTCACACTGTTGCGCCAGAACGACTGCACCCCGCCTGGTTTCTCAATCGCAGTTGGTGGCAGGGCATCAGCGAGTATTACCGAGAACAGTTGGCCGGACGACACGGCATCGTTCAACTTCAGCGAGGAGCCGAGCGGCTGCTTCGAGGGCTCTACCGTTCGGTCAAGCACATGGGTGACCCGGCTCTGCGGTTCGACAATTTTGTTTACGCCTATGGACAAATTGGCTATCTTCTGGCGTCGTTGAAAGGTTTACTCATCAAACCGAGCTAGTCTGTTCTTCCCTAGAGTTTCCCCTCTGTTCCCCCCGTGCGTAACTCTCGTTTACTCGTTTACTGATTCTCTTTCTCCCATTCTCGTTCACCTAGTTTTATCCACCCCTGATGACCATGATTGAGCATTCCCCTAAGATCCCAATTTCAGTTCTCATTCCTGCAAAAAATGAAGAGCAAAATCTCCCAGCTTGTTTAGAGAGTGTTGCACGAGCCGATGAAATCTTCGTGGTGGATTCTCAAAGTGAGGATCGCTCGGTCGAAATTTCACAGCAGTTTGGGGCGAATGTGGTGCAGTTTCATTTCAATGGCCGCTGGCCCAAAAAGAAAAACTGGTCATTAGACCATCTCCCTTTTCGGAATGAGTGGGTGCTGATTGTCGATTGTGATGAACGCATTCCTGATGAGCTGTGGGATGAAATGGCGATCGCCATTCAGAATCCCGATTATGACGGCTACTACCTCAACCGTCGCGTGTTTTTCCTGGGCAAATGGATTCGGCATGGCGGCAAATATCCCGACTGGAATTTGCGTCTGTTTCGCCATGCGAGAGGGCGCTACGAGAACCTCAACACCGAAGATGTTCGCAACACCGGAGATAACGAAGTCCACGAGCATGTCGTGATGGCGGGAAACGTAGGGTACCTCAAAAATGACATGCTCCATGAGGACTTCCGGGATCTCTTCCACTGGATTGCTCGCCACAATCGCTATTCAAACTGGGAAGCGAGAGTGTACTACAACTTGCTGACGGGAATGGGGGACGACAGCACTATTGGAGCCAATCTCTTTGGGGATGCGGTTCAACGCAAGCGGTTTCTCAAGCGCATTTGGGTGCGCCTTCCCTTCAAGCCCTTGCTGCGATTTTTGCTTTTCTATGTATTTCGTCTCGGATTTCTAGACGGACGGGCAGGATATATCTATGGTCGATTGCTTAGCCAATACGAGTATCAAATCGGCGTCAAGTTGTTTGAACTCAAGCAATTTGGGGGACATCTCAATGTATCTAAATCCGCCAAGACTCCGTCATCGACATCCCCGATGTTGACGCCCCTGCCCCAAACGGATGCTCAGCCCAACGTGTAATACCAAATCCGGTCTTGAAAACCAGTTTTTATTTTTTGTGAATGTCAGGCGCAGCCTGACATTCACAAAAAATAATTCGGGATTTTTCTAGGCAGATTCAGCGTAAGCGCCTGTTGCGCCAGGCGCTTGAGCAACACCAACCTTGGACTGGGAAAACCGCACGAAGCGCGACTTTCTCAACCCGCATATTCTTGCAATGCTACAAGTTTTATCTTTGCGTATGGAGCCACTCCAGTCAGCAGATTCAGCACCGATAGATTCAGCACCGATAGATTCAGCACCGATAGATTCGACTTCAGAACCGGAACCGTGGGTGGATCTCCGGCGCTATGACCAAGCGGGATTTGAGCGGGGGCGCTCGAATGGAGTGGTAATGCTATGGTGGTTGCTGCAAGCCCTCATCTTTCCGATTACGCTGCATAACGCTAGCCGCATTCGTGTGGCGTTGTTACGACTCTTTGGCGCAAAAATCGGTCAAGGGGTACTGATTCGGCCTACCGCCCGCTTCACTTATCCGTGGAAAGTTGAGATTGGGGATCATAGCTGGATTGGCGATGATGTGGTGGTTTACAGCCTTGACCGCATTCGCATCGGCTCACACTGCATCATTTCGCAGAAATCCTATCTCTGCACGGGCAGCCACGATATTCATGATGTGACGTTTCGGCTACAGGTTGCGCCGATTTGTGTGGGGAACGGCGCGTGGGTGGCCACGGACTGCTTTATTGCTCCAGGCGTGACCATTGGAGCGAATGCCGTAGTCGGTGCTCGGAGTAGCGTATTTGCTGATATGCCTGCCGGACAGGTCTGCTTTGGCTCGCCCTGTAAGCCTCGCTATGAAAGGGTGATGTTCTCATCCGGTGATGGTCTCACCGGGTAATGGTCTCATCGAGTGATGATTCTCATGGGGTGAACATCATTTGACCCGAATCTGAGTGCGGGGATCGAGCGCGTCTCTCAGACCGTCGCCGATGTAGTTGATGCTCAGTACCGTCAAGAAAATCGCCAGTCCCGGAAAGAGCGCCATGTGAGGCGCGGTCTCAATGTAGTTTTGCGCGTCGTAGAGCATGCGTCCCCAGGTGGGGATGTCGGGAGGAAAGCCGAGTCCCAGGAAGCTGAGCGTCGATTCTGTCAGAATGGCGGTGCCGACGGCGAGAGTCGCGGCCACAATGACAGGGCTCAGAGCATTGGGCATGAGGTGAAACCACATGAGTCTCCAGGGACGGGCACCCATAGCTCGAACGGCTCGCACGAAAGTTTGTTCGCGGAGACTCAAGAAACTGGCGCGAACCAATCGGGCAACGGACATCCAGTTGAGAATGCCAATCACGAACACAACCAGCACAAAAGTTCCGGCTTCGGCTCCGGCGATCGCCCCCACAGGTTCTCGAAACAGATACAGCACCAGCAGCAGCACCGGAAGCTGAGGCAGCGCCAAAAACAGGTCGGTGATGCGCATCAACACCAGATCAAGGAGGCCGCTATAGAATCCGGCGATCGCCCCAACCAGGCTCCCTAAGAGAATCGCAACGAGCATGGCAGACACTCCCACGGCGAGAGAAATGCGTCCGCCAAATAGCATTCGCGCTAGTAGATCCTGGCCCAAGTCATTGGTGCCAAAGGGGTGCGCCCAACTGGGCGGCTGACTGGAGATGCTGAAATCAATTTCGTTAATGGGAACGGTATACAGCATGGGGCCAATCACCACACCCAAAA
>JAYKJC010000138.1:0-7609 GCA_035285885.1 Leptolyngbyaceae cyanobacterium
ATTGAGTTTGGCGATCGCCTGGCTTATCAAAGCTTTGCTCGCGAACTGTCTACCCGTGAATGAATCGGTAGAAGACACCCAGAGAAGATACCCAGTCGGGCGATCGCCTCGATAAAATAGAACAAGCTAGAATTCAATCATTTCTAGAAGACCTGCGTTGGCGTTTATCCGGTGTATCTCGTTCAATCGCCGTAATTTGTCAACGATGCTATTCAATCCATTCCTAGATGCAGGCTACAGATGAGTAATCAGAATCCGAAGTTGACCCCTCACTCTTCGCCCCAGAGATCGCAACGAGCCTGGGTCGAAGTTCTCCAAACCGTTGGACTCAGTATTTTTCTAGCCGTTGGAATGCGGGCGTACGTTGCAGAAGCTCGATTTATTCCATCTGGATCCATGCAACCCACGTTGGAAATTAATGATCGTCTCATTATTGACAAGGTGACGTATCGATTTGACGATCCGAAACGCGGAGATATTGTTGTCTTCTCTCCCCCTCCCATTCTCAAAGAGCAAAACGTTCGAGACGACTTGATCAAGCGAGTGATCGGGCTACCCGGCGATGAAGTCGAAATTCGCAACGGAGAAGTGCGCGTCAATGGTGAGCTTCTTTCTGAGAGCTACATCAAAGAAACCATCGGCTATGATTTTGGCCCCGTGACAGTTCCAGCCGACAACTATCTGGTTCTGGGAGATAATCGCAACAATAGTTTTGACAGTCACGCCTGGGGCTTCGTTCCAAGTGAAAACATCATTGGTCGGGCGCTTGTGCGCTACTGGCCCCCCAATCGCATTGGCGAAATTTCGCCCACTCCCTCCTATCGCGCTCCTGAATAATGCGCTAGATACAGCAATTCTCATTATGGAAATTCAGGGAGCAAAACGGTCGCTCGCGGCGACCGTTTTGCTCCCTGAACCGATACAAGTGAGCGCCGATAGGGCGCGAAGTTTTTCAAAATGAGAATTACTGCGCTAGATATGGAGGACTTGCGTAAGTCCTGACTCTGAATAACGAGTGTGGAGCATGATCCTAAGATTTGCTTCAGATCGTCCGACTGACCTCGTTATTTTCGGCATTTGCGAATATTATGTGAATTCACTGAAGGGTGGCATTGTATAGCCCTAAGGATTGCGTTTGGGCATGTTTCCCCCATTGCGCATGTGTTTAGCGTGACCCCCTCTAACTTCCCTTTGCGAAGGGGGAGAACAGGAATTTCCCCCCTTCGCAAGGGGGGATTAAGTGGGGTAAAGCTCGAATCTTCGGTGCTACTACTACGCGAAACAAGTCCCCGCTGCGCGGGGGGAAACATGCTGATTTAATGTCCTAACGCAAAGGCGTAACGCTATACGTTCTCGCTTGATGTCGTTTTTGAGTATTGATTGGGTTTGATTAATTCTCTACGCATGACTTCTGATTCAACAGTTCCTGTAGATTCCTCGACGCCTGCACCTGTGGAATCCGTGTCTACTCATGAAGGCACCGGACTTCCTAACCAGCAGATTCGATTGAAGACGGAGGGTGGACGGTTGTTGCTCATTTTGCCTCCAGACAACGAGTCTGATGTTCCGAGTGCAACTTGGTCAGAACTCTGGCAGCAACTTAAGCATCGGTTGAGTGGCAACGAGCGGTTTTGGTCGGCCAATACCCCCGTTTATCTACTGGCGCGCGATCGCCTATTAGATGCCCGTCAACTCCAGGAAATTGCAGACGTTCTAGCAGAAGCCACGCTGTTTCTCAAGCGAGTCTACACCAGTCGCCGACAGACAGCGGTGGCTGCGGTAACGGTGGGCTATTCTGTCGAGCAACATTCCCCCGTTTCTCGACTCAACCAATCCCCTGATGAAACGGCCTCTCCTTTGGCCGATCCGCTGTACTTGACGATGACCGTCCGCTCTGGGGTCGAAATTCGTCACCCTGGCACGGTGATTCTTCAGGGAGATGTGAATCCGGGTGGGTCGATTGTGGCCGATGGAGATGTGATTGTTTGGGGCAATTTACGAGGGGTGGCTCAAGCGGGGGCATCGGGCAATACAAAGTGTCTGGTCATGGCGCTAAAAATGACGCCGACCCAAATTCGCATTGCTGACGCGGTTGCGCGATCGCCCGAAACTCCGCCAGAACATTATCAGCCCGAAGTGGCCTATATTTCTGATGATGGAATTTGCATCACCAATGCAGCGGAATTTCAGCGGATGCGATTAAACACGTGAGGGGCTCTCGCAACTGTATTTATCTAGGGCTTTCAACTGTATCTAGGGCTTTCAACTATGGAGATTGCTGATTAAGAAAATACCTGAATTCCCGCATTTTCTCCACTTGGGAGACGTAAGGCGTTCGCGATAGCGTTGCGAAGCAAAACGACTTCGCTCAACGCTCACGACCTGCGGGCTGAGCGAAGTCGAAGCCCAAATTAAGGGTCAGGGGGCACTCGCAGATTGGCGACATCTACATCGATTTAGCCATAGCCAGAATCCAGGTTCATTGATATCGTTATTGGGTTAATCGTTGCTTATCACTTGGGATCTACATGAGTCGCGTCATTGTCATCACCTCCGGTAAAGGTGGAGTCGGAAAAACAACCTGCACGGCAAACTTAGGAATGGCCCTGGCTCAGCGTGGTCATACCGTTGCTGTGATCGATGCCGATTTTGGCCTCCGCAACCTGGATCTCTTGTTGGGGCTTGAGAATCGGATTGTCTACACAGCCGTAGAAGTCATTGCGGGGGAATGTCGCCTGGAGCAAGCCCTCGTGAAGGACAAGCGCCAGCCTAATTTGGTGTTGTTGCCAGCGGCGCAAAACCGCACAAAAGACGCCGTAAACCCTGATCAGATGAAAGAGTTGGTGAATTCACTCACCGACAAATTTGAATATGTGCTGCTCGATAGTCCCGCAGGCATTGAGATGGGGTTTCAGAATGCGATCGCCGGAGCAACCGAATCCATCATCGTAACGACCCCTGAAGTCGCTGCCGTCAGAGACGCCGATCGAGTGATTGGCCTGCTCGAAGCCAATGAAGTAAAGAACTTACACCTCATTGTCAATCGACTCAAAGCAAGCATGGTGCAAGAAGACATGATGATGTCGGTGCAAGATGTGCAAGAGATTCTGGCGATCCCGCTTCTGGGGGTGATCCCCGATGATGAGAAGGTGATTGTATCGACGAACAGAGGAGAACCGCTCATTCTGTCTGAAAATCTGTCACTGGCAGGGATTGCGTTTGGCAATATTGTCAGGCGCATTGAAGGTGAAAAAGTTCCGTTTCTTGATCTCACCGCTGCCCACGACGATCTCTTCACGCGAATTCGCCGGATGTTTCGCAACAATTCTCGTCGTTAGGAGATTTGCGGCATACAGTGGTGTTAGATGAGCCGTCACATGGAGCGAATACAGCTTGTCTCACCCTCTTCTCATCAACACTCTATCTACTGTCTCTCTGGTATTCGCATGATGATCACTGAACTCCTCGACAAACTATTTAACCGGACTCAAATGGAGTCCAGCAAAGACGAAGCCAAGCGGCGGCTTCAGTTTGTTCTGGCCCACGATCGGGCAGAACTGTCCCCTGACATGGTTGAGAAAATGCGTCAGGAGATTCTGGAAGTCGTGTCGCGCTATGTCGAAATTGACCCAGAGGGCTCAGAGTTCTCGCTCGAAAACGATCAGCGGGTGACGGCCCTGATTGCCAACCTACCCATTCGACGCGTTCGCCATGAAGCTTAGCCCGAACGAAAACGTGTTCAACGGCTTCGTTCACTTTTTTTAAGTCACTTTTTAAGTCACTTCCTGGCGGTGCTGAATTTGGGGAATGAATCAGCAACGCCTGCAAATGTGGGTTAGGAACCTGCGCCGGATGCATCTGGAGCCGATACAGCTTCAGATACGGGATCATCGGCTGGGTCGGGAGTGGAGGGGCGATCGAAAATCACCATTAAGCTTTCCTGAGGTCTCTGCTTTTTCAATACTTTCAAATGTCCCTCTGCGTCGGCAGCGCTTCTAAAGCGTTCTAAAATCACAGGCTTTTGACCAGAACTCATTCGAACAATGGCCCATTTCTTCAATCGATCTTGATACAGCATGGGTTACCTTGAGTCAATCAACAATATAAACACGGATGTGTAACTGAAACGCGCTTTCAAACCCTGAAGCTATAGCTTTACGCTTTTGCGTTAGAACATTCGATCAGCATGTTTTCCCCCGCTTCGTACTTGTTTAGCGTTGGCAGTTTCTACCCCCCTCAATCCCCCCTTGGTAAGAGGGGAAGCTTAGTTCTCCCCCTTGGCAAGGGGGAGTTAGAGGGGGTTTACAGTGAAAGCTAAACACATACTTCGCGGGGGAAATATGCTCAAACATTAACCCGTAGGGCTATTACGGCAACTACCCCTACTTTCTCCGACGACGTTACAATCTGCACGTATCGCGTGTTACATTGATCAGTTTTTTTGATGAATAAATGAAGCGATTCAAACAAGAGGCTTAAGCCCCGTACTTGTTTAGCGCATTCCTTGTTCCCAGCATCTCGATGGGAATGCCCGCGAGAGCCTCGGGCTCCCGTTCAATTTGGAGCCAGAGGCTCCCGCAGCGGTTCCCTGATGTGAGAGGTGGGGCGGCTGTGCCCGCCCCACCTCTCACATTTCATTTAGGAATGCTATGTAAGACGACGAGAATGTTCTTAGAGTGTTTCCCATCAGTTTGCCCATCAGTAGAGTGAGGCGATCGCCCTTTGCGAATTCCAGCACCCACAAACGAAAACGCGCTAGATGCGTGATACACACCTAGCGCGTTGATTAGACTCGATCGAAAGGATGCGTTGTTCCTGAATGATGGGGGCAGTCACTCAGGGCGATCGCCCTCACCCCTAAGCTCATCATCATCAGAGCCGAAACTCATCTGACTCTTCTAATGGAGCAAAGGAACGAGACGCAACGTTGAAGCATGCCTTAGAAGCGAGGGTAAACCTGAACCAAAACAGTTGCCAAATAGCCAAAGCCAAAGGGGCAGTTTGGCGCACAAGGATGATCCGGTGGGTTAACGGTTGCAGTTGCCGCACCCGCATAGAAGGTGTTACCGAACCCATCTGCACCGGGCTTGCCCTTGTGAGTGATGGTGTACGTGTAAACATCCTTACGAGTCACGATGGATTCAGTGATGTCTAAGTCCTCACCTTTTTTGCCGATGGCCTCGAAGGAGAAACAGACATCAAGCTTCATGCCCAAACACAGCAAGAGGCTGGTGAGGGGATTGCGGCTGAACTCAACGTCAACGCTAACCATGTACTCTTCATCTTCAGCAACGATGTAGTTATTCTGCTCAGGCGCAGGATACTTATCCGTTGCCATGTCGCCTGCACCTGCAAACCGCAAGTTACAAAGCGTAAAAAATACAGGGCCAAGAATGTTCTTTGAGTAAGTTTCAGTAGCACCAACTTGAGCGCGGGGTTGGCTACCGATTTTAGGAATATCTTGACTTAGCATAACGGCTATACCTCTGATTAAGTGTTGCAGAGGGAGCCTCAGAAACTCGCTGAGCGTGACTCATTGAGTGATTGCGGGCTCTCTCTTCAGTACACTCACATCATGCCAAGGGGATTGGGAGACTGACATTACCCACCCAGGGTACTCTTTGAAATCCGCCATTAAACAAAGGGCGTTCTTGAGAACAACTGTGAGAGCGTATGGCCATCATTGGAACAAACTTAAGCCTGAAATTCTTACCATGAAAAGTAAACAGCGATCGCCCACTCTTCGGGAAGCTACGCCCTCATCCCCTAGCCCCTTCTCCCAACATTGGGAGAAGAGGGACAAGAAGTCCGGCTCCCCTCTCCCAGCATTGGGAGAGGGGTTGGGGGTGAGGGCTGAACAAAAGGCTGGGGAAGGAATAGCTTCTTAAGTTGACACCAGTGATAGCCATACGCCCCTACGAAGATCTTTCCTCAAATCAGCAACGCTCAACAGAGAACTGTCCCAGGAAAAATCGGAATTGCTGCTGGGTTTGCCAGATGTAGTCGGTTGGATTCCATAAGTCTCTTAACCCATAGTCAATGAGCTGCGCCGGAACAAGGCGATCGCGCCGCTCAACGACCATCATCTGCTCCAAAATCCACGGGTCACGAGAATATTCAGGATGCCCTGAGAAGACAAGAATGTGGCTTCCCAGCATCCAGCCCAGAACCTCCGTGACGCCGCTAGTTCCCAAGCTGATCGCACCGGGCGGTAGTTTCGTTACCCCATCATTGTGGTGAACGTGAATGGTGTAGGAGGGGCGATCGCTTCCCAGGTAAGCTTGGGCTTCCTTACTCAGGTTCAGCGTGACGACCGACAGTTCTGTACCGGGAGGATTCCGCTCAACCTTCCCGCCCAATGCTTGCGCCACAATTTGAGGCGCAAACGAAAAGCCCGACATCCGAATCTTTTTCTGGTGATACTCCTGAATCACCGTTCGGAGCTGAACCACCCAGTCATCTTCATCGTAGGCCGCTGCCGCAGAGCCAGAAATCACAATGCCGTCCAGATCGGCAAGCTCCTCATCCGTCGGATAGTGAGATTTGCGGGGTTCAAACTTGATCAACTCAACGTGACTCAGCTCCACTCCCCCCAGGTCTTCAGGCTTACTTACCTGACACACATGAGTAAACAGTTTTTGGTGCATCTCATAAAAGCCATCGGGATAGCGATCGAGAATCTGAGGTGCCCACCACCGCAGGTCATCGGTGCCGATATCAAAGCTAGCAAGACGAAGCGTTCTAGAAGCCATGGGTTTCAGAAATAGGAGGTTTAGGTCACTGCATTCAGGAATTATACAATCTGTGACAGGGGCGATCGCAGCATTCTTTTATACTCATTTTTCGAATTTTGCTACAATCCAGGTAACTTGATGCTTGCCTCTGGTGAAGCCTATGACGTTGCCCTGGCCGCGTATCGAACAAACCGATCCGCCGCGATCGCCCCGCGAAACCTTACCCACCATGTATGATCTTCCGAGCGAAGATCCAAATGAACCTGGTTTGCCTGACGTTCGCTTTAGCGAGTCGAAAGACTTATTCCACGCATTGCAACCTCAACTGCTGAGCGCCACCCTCCGCCTCAGCACCTATGCCTCTGACAACTATTTCACAGGCATGGACATGAATGTTTACTATGATCGTCGGCATCTCCTGTGGCATAAGCGCCCTGACTGGTTTTTGGCCTTGGGCGTGCCTCGCCTCTACGATGGTGTGGATATGCGGTTGAGCTACGTCACCTGGCAAGAAGACGCCAATCCGTTTGTGGTGGTCGAGCTGTTGTCACCTGGCACCGAAGGCGATGACCTGGGACGGCGATCGCCCCAGGAAAACCGCCCGCCCACTAAGTGGCAGGTCTACGAGCAAATCTTGCGGATTCCCTACTACTTTCTGTTTGACCGATACGACAATCAGTTCAGAGCTTTTGGCTTGAGAGAAGGACGCTATCAGCCGCTCGGAACTGTCGAGCAAAAAATTTGGCTCCCCGAGCTAGAGCTTGGCCTCGGTGTTTGGCACGGCACCTATCACGGCGTGACCCATCGATGGCTGCGGTGGTATGCCCAAGGCGACGTGTGGATTCCGACGCCAGAGGAAAGAGCAGAACGAGAAC
>JAYKJC010000139.1:0-7055 GCA_035285885.1 Leptolyngbyaceae cyanobacterium
CTCCTGCGCAATCCTCCAATAAGGTGACCCATGTATTAAGAATCTTCATGCAAAGTTAAAGATACTGGGATAATTTTGTTGTGTTGAACATGGGTTCAATAATTTCACGGAACGATTAGAGCATGGCATGAAGTGAATCGAACGTGATGCATTTACCACTCAATAGACTGTTCAATAGCCTGTGTTCAGGCTGGGTGCAGACAGTGTTTAGAAGTTTACGACTCAGATGTGTATGTCTCAGAGTTTATGCCTGGTGGCAGTGCGGGCAAGGTGCTCCCATTGGACATAACTTGGACATAACCAAATCAATTGCTTAACAGACGCCCCGATTTCCCTACCTTTTACTGACCTCATCAACCATCTTCTTCGGAGGAATTCTCCTCATGAAATACTCTTTTTCAATTCCTCAACCGTTGTATCAGTTCGCGCTACGGAGCATGATGTCAATGGTGGCGATCGCCACCCTCGCCTATCCCGTCGCAGCTCAGCAGGCTTCTAATTTTGGCGTGATTACACTCTCGTCACCCTCCCAGGCTCCCCAAGGCGCAACTCGGGGCCACACTCAAGGGTCGGTGCCGCTCGCATCTATGGCTCGTCACGATAGCCAGGGAAACATGTGCGTGGGTTTCGCTGAATCTGAACCCGATCATGTGTTGAATGTCCAGGATTCCATGGGGGCGATCGCCCTTCGCGTGGATAGCAATGGAGGCGACACAACACTGCTGGTTCAGGCTGAGAATGGAACGATATGGTGTGGAGATGATGCCGGAGGTTCAACCGATGCACGGGTACAGATTGGTAACTTGACACCCGGCAATTATCAAGTGTGGGTCGGTTCGTTTGACCCAGGGGTACGCTATCAGTATCAATTGCATGTGGACTAGTGCATGTGGCCTAATGCATGTGGACTAGATGCGAGTTCATCGCTTTTCCTGAGTGACGCTTTTCCTGAATGATGGGTGATGCGTGCCGACTACCCAAGCGGGTATTGCGGCCTCCTGCAAAGACTCACTAGAGTATCAATAGATGAAAAGTGAATATGAAATGAGCGATTTCACCCCAGCAGTTCTCATTATGGAAGTTCAGGGGACAAAACGGTCGCCGTAAGCGACCGTTTTGTCCCCTGAACCTATACAAGTGAGCGCCAACAGGGCGCGAAGTCTTTCAAAATGAGAATTTCTGATTTCACACGGACTATTAATGTTTTCGTAACGGTGGGACGCTAGTATAGACATTGTTCTTCATTTGCAGAGCTAGGGACATCAACTGTGCTATCAACTATTGCTGCGGATCTCCGCATTATTTTCGAACGCGATCCGGCAGCACGTAATTGGTTAGAAGTTTTGCTGTGCTATCCCGGTTTGCAGGCCCTTGTGCTTCATCGGTTTGCACATTTTTTGTATCGGCTGCGCCTGCCACTCATTCCTCGCCTGATTTCTCACCTGTCGCGCTTCTTCACAGGAATTGAAATTCACCCCGGTGCTCAAATTGGTAAAGGGGTCTTCATTGACCATGGGATGGGTGTCGTCATCGGAGAAACCGCGATTGTCGGTGACTACTGCTTGATTTATCAGGGCGTGACCCTTGGCGGAACTGGAAAAGAAACTGGAAAGCGCCATCCGACCCTTGGCGAGAATGTCGTCGTCGGTGCAGGGGCAAAAGTTCTAGGAAATCTGCAAATCGGCACGAATGTGAGAATTGGTGCAGGTTCCGTCGTTTTACGCGATGTTCCGTCAGACTGCACGGTTGTGGGTGTGCCAGGGCGCATTGTCTACCGAGCTGGAGAACGCGTCGATCCACTGGAGCATGGACAACTGCCAGACTCCGAAGCAAAGGTCATTCGCCTCTTAGTCGATCGCATCGAAGCGCTGGAGCAGCACGTTCAGGATTTGCAGTCGCAGTTGCAGACGACGCCTGCCTCGCATGTTGCCTCCCCAAATGGATTCTCGTCCCATGCTGACTTAAGTTCTGAATTGAGCGAGTCACCTGAGGTTGAGAGAGAACTGTGTTCCGTATCATCGGCAACGGGTCAACGGTCATCCAACCAGTGTCAATTGCGCGATCGCGAAATCGAAGAATTCTTCAACGGTTCCGGGATCTGAAGAGACTGGCGTGGCTGAATCTGGAATGAATTCAAAGATGAATTCAAGGATGAATTCAAAAATTCTGAAGTAGAATTCTCACGTTGAAAAGCGTATCAATCTCCCCACAGGGTTCCATAAACGCCCTACAATTTGGAGCGATAGATTGAGCGTGAGAAAACCTATGACCATTCATCCTATGTTACGAGCTGCTTTTGATCAGAACCGCGCCCTAAAGGTGATTAGCGGCCTCACAAACTTTGATGCTGACCGGGTAGCTGCAACGGTCAAAGCTGCCGATCAGGGCGGTGCAACGTTTATTGACATTGCAGCCGATCCGCAGTTGGTGTCCATGGCTCGTCAGTTAACTCACTTGCCGATTTGTGTGTCTGCGGTTGAAGCCAAGAAATTTGTGACCGCAGTTGATGCAGGTGCGGATTTGATTGAAATCGGAAATTTTGACGCGTTCTACGCCCAGGGCATTCGGTTTGAGGCTGAGGAAGTTCTAGCCCTGACGCATGAAACCCGTGCGCTGCTTCCTGGGGTGACCCTCTCGGTGACGGTGCCCCACATTCTTCCGCTCGACCAGCAAGCGCAACTCGCTGAAGCATTGGTTGAGGCAGGTGCAGATGTGATTCAAACCGAAGGCGGAACCAGTAGCCAACCCACTCATGCAGGTTCCCTCGGACTGATTGAGAAAGCGGCTCCGACATTGGCGGCTGCCTATGAAATTTCTCGTGTGGTGGATGTGCCTGTGCTGTGTGCGTCTGGCCTCTCCAGCGTGACGGCTCCGATGGCGATCGCCGCTGGTGCCTCAGGCATTGGGGTCGGGTCGGCCATCAACCAGCTCAACAGCGAGGTCGCCATGGTTGCAGCGGTTCGCAGTTTGGTGGATGCCCTGAACAGCGTCAGCCGCAACCCCGTTCGCGCATAGTCCTCATGCATCCCTTTTTGTCGGGGCATGACATGCCCCGACAGGTGGTGGAGGTGATTAGGAGCAGTAGGCGCGGGTGGCCAGGGTTGGATCGAGCACAAAGGGATTCTCGTTGCCCTGGGCGGTTTGGGCGATCGCATGACTGCGGGCAATTTCCGCTTCATCAGCCGGGTCGAGTCGATGCCATTCACATAGGGTGTTGCGCTGGAGGTCGAAGTACCCTGAATCAGCGTCATTCGCCTGGTCTTCATACATTGTGTAGAAGTAGAACATGGCGCGAGCCACATCACCCTTCTTGACTTCTCGGGGCTCAAATTGACCGGGGTCAAATTCGCTGTAGTCATCAATGTTGACTGTCGGTAACGAGTAAATCTCCTCGACCCCCAAGAACCAGCGATCGGTCTGCGGGTCAGGAATATCGGCAAATGGAAAATTTCCACGGGTGCCGTTCACGCGAACACGGGAAGGAAAGAGGTGATGGAGGTCGCTCTTCGCCGCTCCTTTTGCGCCTTTACTTTGGGGCCACGTATGCTCGGCGTTGATGCCCTTAGCGAAGGCATCCATTCGCGGACTAGCCGTGGGATTGAGCTGAATCTGATACCCCGTGTAGATTCCCTCGACCACCCCATTCTTATTCTCAATCTGACCGTAGAGAATGTCTCGCCCCGTGTTGTAGCCCAAACTGCCTTTGGGCGCATAGTCAACCGCAAGCCGATCCCGGAGCGATCGCCCTGCCTCATTCGGCAAAATCGAGAGCATCACGGTGCTTGTACCAGGGGGCGTCGCTGAAGCTCCTGGATCAGTGACAAGTAGATCAGTGACAAGTGGATCAGTGACAAGGGTCGGATCGGGTAACCCAGGGGTGTCATCCTCAGGAACAATGAATCGCATCAGAATTGGATCATGGTCGCTGATATCATCGGGGAAACCTACGTTGACGTGAACAATGTCGTATTCGGCATTGCCGTCAAACAAGGGATGTTGGCTCACCAAAATGTGATCTAACGCCTGCGAATTTCCCTCATAGATATAGGTGTAGCGATCGCCCACGGGCAAGAAATCAATCAAGTTCTGCAAATCATCTCCGGCCAGCGTCTGAACCGCATTCGAGAACTGGAAGTCGTTCAAGTCACCGAGCACGACCACATTGGCATCAGCATCCACCGCAAGCAGCTCGTCGATGAACTGATGCACGACAGCGGCCTGCTGAGCCCGCTGGATTTCGCTCGGGAAATCGGGGGGCTGCACCTTGCCAAACAAGGCTCCATCCCCGCGCTTGGAATTGAAGTGGCTGGCAATGACAAAGACAGGTTCTCCATTGAACTCAAATTCGGCCACTAACGGCTTACGGCTCTGGTCAAAGGCGCGATTGGTGGGGTCGATGCGCCCCGGATTGACGGAAAGCGTCGGCCCATTGGCTCCTGCAATCACCTTCACCGCCTGACTCGCAGTTCCTCTCGGATGCTCGGCCAGAGCCACCCGAGCAGGCTGATAGATGAAGCCCACCCGAATATTGCCACCGGGTTGTCCACCATCGAGTCCGGCAGTTGGAGCCACATCGGTAAAGGCATAGTCGGGGCCACCCGCTTGCTGAATCGCGTCAGTCAACAGGCGATAGGTGCGGTCAGCCTCTGTGCCGCCAGACTCGCCCGTGCCGTTGTTATCTTGCACCTCGACGAGGGCCACGATGTCTGGAGATTGGAGATTCTCAACGATGCGCTGGGCGATCGCCCCAAACCGGGAACCGTCAGACGGATCGAGATTCTCAACGTTGAATCCGGCAATGGTGAGCTGATCGTTTGTGCCCTTTAACGTGGTCACCTCAGGGGTTGGCTTCGCTTCCTCAACGGTGGGTAACGGCTGCGTCGTAAACACTTTGTAGTTGCCAAAGCTGTAGCCCAACACACCGACAATGGGACGCTCGAAGCGATCGCCCACATGAACCTTGAGCGTGGAATGGTCGGTATTCTTGACCCAGATGCGTTCCGGATTCAAGTCACCGTCAGAAATCACCGCCCCACCCAGAACCGACAGCGTGCTGGCAGCACTGCCTCCATCACCCAGTACAATGAATTCGTCATAGCGATTCGTTGGCTCCACCACAATGGCATCATCGACTTCTACCAGCATGCCTTCCAGACTCTCAAAAAAATCCATGCCATCGCTGTCTGGGTCGAACAGCTCAAAGCCATCGTCCTCAATCACCATATCCGGAGGAATGCGCCCCGCCTGTCCTAAGACCACAGGCAGCGGTAGAGGATTGTCGATGGAATCCCGAATGATGACAGCATCCTGTCCAGACGCATCGATCTGAGTCGTCGATAGGTTATTGGCGTCGCGCCCCCCAGGGGTGAACTCGACCACCGTTCCCGTGACGCGCACCGCATCACCAATGCCAAGGCGATCGCCCTCACTAGTTTCCGGGGCGCGATTCATAAACACAAACAGTCCATCAGACGTAGCATCATTCCCATCGCCCTCCGCATCCTGGAAGTAGAAGCCTTTGTCTAACACAACGGTGACGATGCCCGGCACCTCTTCTACTCGCGGACTTTCTGCGGTCACAAACGGCGTTTGGTGAGCCGCACCCTGAAGGGCAGGAATGCGCACCGAGTCTGCCCAAACTGGCTTATCTCCAAGGGGAATAAGCGACACCGAGAAAGCGATCGCAAGGGCGATCGCCCCTCGGAAAATAGGATGTCTTAGCTGGCTCAAAATGTATTGGATGCGTTTCATTTATCATCTCCGAATGATTGATTCACAGACGTACACCCATCGAAGCAGTCAACATTCACACGCATGACCCCGACTCAACTGTAAAGAACTCATGACAGTTCCGACAGTTCCCCATGCGGGTACTTTTCAGCATCAAATTAAAAATAATCAGAACTCAGGCACGTCCTCTATCTCTCGTGCATTTTTGGGTGGTGTCGGGTACTGCCCGCCACCGCCCAAAAATGCGTAAGGCATCCTGAGATTCAGGCAAGATTAAGAGGCTGGAGACAGGGTAAACTTCAAGGCAGATTCCCGGACGTTTTTCATCCTCAATTGAGCTACTGCTTTGCACCCCATCAATCCATTCCGTCCACCTGCAACATTCATTCCTCAAGTTGCCCCTCCAGAATCGCCGCCCGCATGTGCCTGGTGGTTTGTGTTTGTGGGCGATCGCCTTTTGGTCAAGCAAGAAGGCGAAAAGACGACGCTACCCCAAGCCTTGCACCTGAAAGAATGGGGACTCGCTGAGGGGCAAGGCGGACTACACCCAGGTGAACCCACGCAGTTTTTAGGCTGGCTTGAGGGGGTGGGGTGCTATGCGGCGGAACTAGACAAAGAAGCGTTACGACACCCCCCGACGGGCTATCACTTTGAGAAACTGCGTCTGCTCTATGGGGTACTGGATGATGATGTGTTTGCGATCGCCGGACGCGCCATCCAGATTGTCACCTGGAACCGCAATCATCTTTTCTGTGGTCACTGCGGAACGCCCATGATGCAACACGAAACTGAACGCGCCAAGCACTGCCCCAGTTGTGGGCTACGCAATTACCCGCGACTGTCACCCGCCGTCATTATGCTCGTCGCGCGAGGCGAAGAAGTGTTGCTGGCCCGCGCACCCCGTTTTCGCCCTGGAATGTACAGCGTATTAGCAGGCTTTGTGGAACCTGGAGAATCGCTAGAGGAAACCGTCGCCCGCGAAGTGCGCGAAGAAGTTGGCGTCGAAGTGACAAACATTCGCTACTTTGGGTCACAGCCCTGGCCGTTTCCCCATTCGCTGATGATTGGCTTCATGACCGATTACGCTGGGGGAGAGATTGTGATTGATGAGGTCGAGATTGAAGCCGCAGCGTGGTTTCACAAGACTGCCCTGCCCCCCGTGCCGGGACCGCTCAGCATCGCCCGCAAGTTGATTGAGGCATTCGTTGCAGGTCAGTCTTGAAATGCGTGAGTCCTAACAACTACGAGGTTCGCAAGAAAATAAAATCCCAGAGAGAGGGGCGGGGGGGGGGGGCCCCCCCCCCCCCCCCCAGGGGTTGGTGTTT
>JAYKJC010000140.1:0-6283 GCA_035285885.1 Leptolyngbyaceae cyanobacterium
CGCTATCGAGAATGATCCCCATGAAAGCGTTATAGACACTGCTTTTCATCAATCACAGCCCTTTTCCATAGACGATCACTCATAGGATCAACTTGCAGGAAATTAAAAATCCATCAACGCAGTCACGGCATGTAGCCGCTGAAAACCTTGTAAATACAAAAGAAAGCACTAAAAACTTTTGCCAAGTCATTACCTGGCAAAGAATAAATAGACTGCATCAGAGAGACCATTTCCTGTAAACTAGCAAGACTTATTCTCAATTAAGCTGGACTATACCATAAACTCTCGCAGCTCAAAAGAATTGAGTCGCCTGATGAAAGATAATTTAGATTTTCTAAAGACATGTATCGCCGCTATTCTTTAGTTCACAATGCTTCTATATCTCTCAGAAATTTCTATCTTTTCTGTATCGCTGTATTTGATTTATGCTCATCAGACAACCCACAATAAATATTTGGTCGCGTATTATTTAGTCTCGTAGTCAGTAGAGGAATTGATGATTATTTGCATTAGTGGGGTCTTGTCGCCTACAGACGTTGAGGCCATTCGCTTAAAACTTGAAACAGAATCTTTCGTGGATGGTCGAACAACGGCTGGACGATATGCCCGTGATGTTAAGCAAAATCAGCAGCTTTCCAGCACATCTCAGAGCGCAGAGGAAATTAAAGGGGCGATCGCCCAAGCCATTCAAAACCACCCCCTGATTCAGATTGCGGCTCGACCGAAAACCATGCGCCCGGTCATGATTAGCCGCTATCAGTCCGGCATGACCTATGGCAGTCATGTGGACAATGCACTGATGGGAAACGGCTCCACGATGATGCGAACGGATCTGTCAATGACCCTCTTTCTATCTGATCCCTCCTCCTATGACGGAGGAGAACTGGTGATTGAAAGTCATCAGGGAGAGCAGGAGATTAAACTCGATGCGGGTTCAGCCGTTCTATATCCGTCATCAACGCTGCACCGAGTTGAACCTGTGACACGGGGGGTTCGACTCGCCGCCATTACCTGGATTCAGAGCTTTGTTCGCGATCCCAATCAGCGAGAAATCTTGTTCGACCTGGATACGGTTCGGCAGTCTTTATTTGATCAATCGGGTAAAAGCCGTGAGTTTGACATGTTGGCCAAAAGTATCTCCAATTTGTTGAGGCTATGGTCAGAGGTCTAGACGACTGAATCTAGTTGAACAAAATTCTCACAACATTTGTTGCTTTTGAGCAATCCTCACCGTGTGGTGATGCTTGTTCGTAGAACAATGTTCAGGATGTCTGACAGCGTCTTTCTCAGAGGCGGCGGCGATCGCACGGCTTTTCTAGGCGTACCGAAAAACATGGTTCTGAATATTTTCGTCATTTCTATTGCAATTTATTCCTATAAAAGCTAGGTTTTAATGAGTAATAATCCGATCTAGGTCGCATGACATGCTAATGCATTCTGTAGTTTCTCCTGGGCATCGCCTTAAGTTGAGAGTCATGAATTCTGAGAACCGCCACCGTTCCACGGGGGGCAGAGGGGATTGGCGCTTCACATACGTCGGTGGAAACTTCGGTGGACACTATGGCGCTACGGAACATGCCGCTGAACCTAGATCGCGTTCTGCTTCGGATTCAGCCTCTTGGATACGGCTATCTCATGCTGCGGTGGGTGAAACTCTGGAAGTTGTCAGCCACTATGCAGGAGTTGAGTTTGCCAGTAACTTGGCTAAATTGGGAGTTTCTATTGGTTCAGTCATCAAAGTGGTGAGTCGGACCCCTAGCGGCTCAACCCTCGTCTGCATTGATGGAAGACAACTCGGTTTTGGTTGGTCGGCGGCGGATCAGATCTATGTGGCTGCGGTCTCCAATTCTCACGTCTCATCATCCGTTTCAAGCGATAGAGACACAAACCCACAGTGTTGACTTCAACATGAGTTTTTGAGGAAGAATCGCGATAAGTATGACTCTCACCCAACAGGCTTTCTAAGACTCTTCTCAAGACTGAGCCGCATCTCTACATCCGTCGTACGTCGGTTAGACAACTGCAAACTAAGAACCGCAAATCAAGAACTACAAATCAAGAACTACAAATCAAGAACTACAAGCCAAGAACTAAAACCTACAAAAGCCATGAGTTTATCTAACTTCTCAGAACACGAACGTAAACGGCAATTTGCCCTCGAAGGACGCTTTGCAGGGTTTGTCCCTCACACGAAGAAGCCGTTCAAATACCTGAGCTTAACAACCGCTGACGGTGAGTATTGCATCAAGTTGCCGAAATATCTGCAATTGGAAGTTGTCGCTCGGTTCACGCCGGGAGACTGGGTTCAAGTGGTGGGCACGTGCAAGCAACGATCGGATGGAACTTTTCGATTTAAGGCTGAGAACCTTGTCCAGGCCAAACCGACAGCTCAGCGTTTGGAAGTGCCTGTTAGTGTTGAATCTGCTAACGGCAAGGCATCCTCAGAAGCTGTGCTTACTCCAGAGCACCCCTTCTCTATTGCAGATACGAAACCTGATGCCGATACAGCTGCCGATACAACTGCTGACAAAAAGCGTCCGGTCAAAATCTTGGTGTGTGGAAAGTCAAAGTGCATGAAGCGAGGTGGCAGGGCAGTATGTCAATCCCTTGAAGCACTGAGCCGTGACCAAAATTTGAGCCATCGGGTCACCATTAAGCAAACGGGCTGCATGGATCGCTGCAAATCCGGGCCTAATCTGGTGATTATGCCTGACAAGGCCAAATACAGTCACGTTACTCCGGAGATGGTAGAAGAGTTGCTCGATCGCCATCTCCAGGATTAGCCCTAATCAATAACGAACGGTAAGTAGGTTCCACTCTTGCCTTTATCGCGAATAAATCTGATTTTCAATCATGTGCTAAAGCCTTTATATCTCTGATATAGAAGGCTTTAGCTTTTATTTTGATTCCCATAAGTCAAAAAATCTTAACTAGTAATTAAAAATAAGTCTCAATAGATGTACAATGCATTTGACAGGGTGAGGTAGAGTTTTCTGCCTCCATCACGCTGAATGAAATGCTGGTAAGGAAGTGAGGATAATGAGTAAAATTACTCGACGTATGTTTATGGGAATGGGGGCGACAGCAACGGCTCTAGCGCTGGGGCAGTTAAGTCGTCGCGATCGCGTTTTTGCTTATCCAGCGAATAAGTTAGGAGTCCGCCAGCGGGTTTTCCATCCGCAAACTGGTGTTAAACAGGCGGGAGATCTGAATCTTTACTCCGCTCGGCACTACGATACAGACAACGCTCTATATCAGGGTTTCAGTAACCAATCTGGCCTTCGCATTAATCTCATTGAAGCCGAATCTGACGCTTTAATTGAACGAATGAAGAGCGAAGGTGCAAATAGTCCGGCAGACGTGTTTATCACAGTTGATGCTGGACGATTGTGGCGTGCTGACGCAGACGATCTGCTTCAGCCGATTTCCTCTTCTGTGTTGAGTGCAGCCGTGCCTGAGAGCTTGCGAGAACCCAACGGTAAATGGTTTGGTCTGACTAAGCGGGCTCGGGTCATCATGTATAACAAAGACCAGGTCAATCCTGCTGAGTTATCGACCTACGAAGACCTTGTCGATGAGAAGTGGCGCGGACAAATTCTAGTTCGGACATCGACGAACATTTACAATCAATCTCTGGTCGGTTCAATTATCGAAGCGCATGGTGCTGAGGCCACAGAAAACTGGGTAAGAGGACTGGTTGCGAACTTTGCGCGTGAACCGGAAGGAAATGACACGGCTCAGATTCTTGCGTGTGCCGCAGGTGTAGGTAATTTGGCGATCGCCAATCACTATTATCTTGTCCGTTTAGCGAAGTCTGAAGACCCCGCCGATCAGGAAGTCGTCGATCGCGTCGGAATGTTTTTCCCAAATCAGCGCGATCGCGGCACCCATGTCAACATCAGCGGTGGTGGAGTTGCGAAGAATGCTCCCAACCCAGAGGGGGCTCAGCAGTTCCTAGAATATCTGGTGAGCGAAGAAGCGCAGGTCATCTTCGCCCAGGGGAACAACGAATATCCTGTTTTGGATGGGGTTGCCCTTGATCCCGTGGTGGCAAGCTACGGTAGCTTCGTTCCCGATACGACGATTAATGCAGCGGTATTCGGCAGCAATAACCCACTCGCGTTAGAAATTACCGATCGAGCGGGCTGGGTTTAAAGCAACGCACTTTAGCGAGTTCCTCTGCATCTGTACATCTCTAAATCCAGAAGATAAGCATGCACCTCTCGATTGCGAGAGACGCATGCTTTTTTTGGACGTTGCTTAATTTAGGGATGAATTAAAAATTTGAAATCTACACATGCCTTACGGTAGGGGCATGGCATTGCCATGCCCCTACGAAAATCATCCCTTGAATCAGCAACACCTGGGTTTTCATAAGGGGGAATGGCCATTCCCCCCTACAGTCCGATGTAAATATGATTTAGAAAATACGATTCAGAGAATGGGCGTCACTTATGCGGCTAGGGATTCACGGTGCCGTCTGGTAGAATCGCACCTGAGGTCTCCAGGGTGCTCAACGTTGTCTCATCCACGATCGCCCCACTCAAGTTCGCATTGACAAAGACAGCCCCATCTAAAACAGCATCGGTCAGGTCAGCGCCTTGTAAGAATGCCCCTGTCAGGTCGGCTCCAGATAAATTGGCACCAGATAAGTTGGCCTGGGCTAAGGCTGATTCAGATAAGTTTGCACCGCTAAGATTTGCGCCACTCAAATCCACACTATCTAGCAGGGCCTTACTCAAGTTCGTCCCGCTCAAGTTACCGTCCTTAAGCGTCGTCCGATTGAGCGTTGCACCACTCAAATCTTGGTTGCTCAAGTCTTGACCCTGAAGATCACACTCGATGCAGTCCTTCGTCTCTTCTGGAAAATTCGCGGCGGGCTCAGGCTTGGCACAGCTTCCTAAGGTTAAGGTGGCGATCGCCACTCCCAAAACTAGAGGGGTGACTGGAGGCAAGTTCAACAGATTGGACATGGCTATCTTCATCGGTAGGGTTCTCATCAGTGTGGTTGAGCAAGAAAAGGGGCTTGAACCAACTCAGTGAATGGTTCGGCAAAATGGTTCGGCAAAATGATTCAACACGTGGTTCAGTCAATTCCTTTGCGCACTGCGCATCAATACCTTATCTCCAAAGGGGGTTATTCTGGCAACTGATTCCATGAAACCAGCAGCGTTCCTGCCGCGTCGTGACTCGGTAACACACTCAGATACCCCAAAAATGCTCCCTGACTAACTTGGTAAATGGGAGCACCCGCATACCTTCCAAGTGAATCTACCTTAAATCCCTCGCTTACTAATTGACTGGTCAGTGATACGGAGACTTGACTTGCTTCTTGGGGAACGTAGAGGGGGTTAGAGATTTCGGGGCGTGGAGCCGTGTCGTTGAAAAAAAATTCTGGATAAAGGAAATCGGTTTTTCGGGCAGGTTGTGCCCCATCAACCTCCTGTAGGGTCGTTTCAAACGTTTCTTCAAGGGCTGCAATTTCTGCGTCAAGAGACGCTGTACTCGTGACGGGTTCTGCCGCGAGAATATAGATAGCTCCTCCTTGGGGGCCTGATAACACGCTCAGATATTGAGTAGACGTGCCCTGGGTCACCTTATAAATTTTGGCGTGATCCGATAGGCCAACCTCTTCTTCAACTCCGAATCCGTTATTGGTCAGCTCCTGGACGAAGGAACTCCCAATTTGCCGAAAGCTACCTCCCTGGATTTCTCGACAGTTATTCAGTCCGTTTGCGCAAGACCGACCTTCAGAAGGGTGAGGAAACGCCGAAAATGGAAGGGGTTCATTCGTGGGCGGAGGAGGAAGATCAGGGGCGTTGGATAGAGGCGGTTCATTCGTTCTAGCTTCTGGATCTGCTGGGGGAAGAGCGTTATTCAGAACCTCGGTGGGGGGAGGTTCTGAGGTGATGGGGTTCTGTTCCGTCTCCGGACTGGGTGGGGTGTCAGGTTCTTCTTCTAATTCAACGGCACCATCGGCAGCAGCATCGGGCGCAGGCAATACGTCTACTTCAGGCGCAATTTGAATGGAAACCTCTGTCTCCTGATCGGGCTGCTCTTGAGTCGAGTAACTGGGAATAAAGGCGATCGCCCCGTGCAGCAGTAGCGACAGCCACAGCATCGGACGAAAAACCACCCACCGACCGAGTTGGATGACAGATTTGAAACCGTTCGAGTTCACTAATGTCCCCGGCTTTCCATTTTGTTGGCACTCGTTCTCATCATAAGTTTTCAGATATTAGCCGAAGACAAGCCATTTGTACACGGTATGTTTGGAGCCAGA
>JAYKJC010000141.1:0-3938 GCA_035285885.1 Leptolyngbyaceae cyanobacterium
TGGAAACTGATGTCATATGTCTAACTCGCCTATCTAATCCGCTTAAGTTCACATTCGATTGCTCTGCCCATTAAGAAACAAAACAATTTCCTTTTCAATTGATTACATAATGACACATTTCTTTACATTTTGCAGGCGATCGCCCTTTCTCGAAGTCAAACCCCACGGCCAGCTATCCTTTGACGCCGCTGCCCGACTCCGTTGGCACAATGTAGCGCTGCACCCCAATAAAGAAGCCAAGCACCGGAGCAATCGAAATGACAGACCCTGCTGCGATGAGTCGCCAGTCCAAAGAAAACGCTCCCGCCAACTTAGACACTCCCAGCGGCAGGGTGTAGTATTCAGGCTGATCTAAAATAATGAGCGGCCAGAGAAAATCGCTCCATGACCCAATAAACACAAAAATTGCCAGGGTTACGAGGGCTGGGCGAATGGAGGGCAGCATGACAAACCACCAAATTCCCAATTCAGAACAGCCATCCATCCGAGCCGCTTCTTCTAGCTCTTTGGGTACGCCCTGAAAAGCTTGACGCAACAGGAAAATCCCAAATGCAGAGGCGATCGCCGGAAAAATAAGACCAATGTAAGAATTTCTCAGTCCTAAGTTAACTGCCAGAATATACAGCGGAATCATCACAATCTGAAACGGAATGAGAATCGTTGACACGATGAATGTGAATAGAAATTCTCGCCCTCTGAACGTGAGTCTCGCCAGTGGATAGGCCGCTAATGAACAAAACAAGAGGTTTAGGCCAACGGTCAATCCGGCCACCAGTGAGCTGTTGAAGAGATAGCGTCCAAAGGGATTGGTGCGCCACACCTCAACAAAATTCTGGATTGTAGGTTCTGCTGGAAAAAACCGGGGAGGAAACTGAAAAATGTCTTCTGTCGGTGACTTGAAGGCTGTGCTCACCAGCCACAACAGTGGAAGGAGCATGACAAGGGCGATCGCCCCTAACAGAAGATAATTCCATGCGGCTCTCCATCCGTGAGACTGATTCACACAATGCTCCAAATATCTGGTGACAACGACAAGCAAACTATACAGCAGCTTGAACGCGTGTTACATCATCACGCTGGGGGTGCAGCGCTTGTCCAGATTGCAGGGATAGGTAAAGTCTGTTGAGTGCGTTGGTATATGCATGGGCAGACGCAACGACGATGTCGGTATTCGCGGCATGGCCTGAAAACATTCGACCTTCGTGGCGAAGGCGAATCGTCACTTCTCCCATCGCATCAATGCCCTCCGTCACTGATTTCACGGAAAATTCCACCAGCTGATTGGGAATCTTCACCACTCGGTTAATCGCCTTATAGACAGCATCAACTGGGCCAGTACCAATCGCCGCATCGGTTAGCTCAACCCCGTCTGGATTCACGACGGTTACCGTTGCAGTGGGACAGGCGTGATCGCCGCACGACACTTGAACCCGCTCCAAGCGGAACAGTTCTGGCATCTGCTGAAACTCATCATTTACAATAGCTTCCAGATCCCAGTCAGAAATTTCCTTCTTTTTATCGGCGAGTTCTTTGAACCGAACAAAAGCTTTATTCAAGTCGTTTTCAGCCAGGTCAAACCCAAGCTCTTTCAGCCGAGTCCTAAACGCATTTCGCCCAGAGTGCTTGCCCAGCACAATTTGATTATCCGTTAATCCAATGGATTGAGCATCCATGATTTCGTAGGTCAGCTTGTGCTTCAGTACGCCATCTTGATGAATTCCCGATTCATGGGCAAAGGCATTCACCCCCACAATTGCCTTGTTGGGCTGCACAAACATTCCCGTTAGATTCGAGACCAGTCGAGACGTCTTGTAAATTTGCCGCGTGTCAATCTGGGTTAGTGGGTCTTCAGAATCAGCCGGACGCCCAAAGAAAGGATTGAAATATTGCCGACGGACGTGCAGGGCCATGACGAGTTCTTCGAGCGCTGCATTGCCAGCCCGTTCTCCAATTCCGTTGATGGTGCATTCAAGCTGACGGGCACCGTTCTTGACTGCTTCTAAAAAGTTGGCGACGGCTAGCCCCAGATCGTTATGCCCGTGAACAGAAATGATAGCCTGGTCAATATTGGGGACGTTTTCCTTGATGCCACGAATTAGTCCACCAAACTCAGCGGGTGTGGTGTATCCGACCGTATCGGGGATATTGACGGTTGTTGCGCCAGCGGCGATCGCCGTTTCCAATGCTTCATAGAGAAATTCCGGGTCAGACCGTCCCGCATCTTCAGGCGAGAACTCAACATCATCAACAAATGACTTGGCATACGCCACCATGTCTGGAATGATGGCCAATACCTCTTTCCGAGTCTTTTTCAGCTTATATTCCAGGTGAATATCAGAGGTTGCGATGAAGGTGTGAATGCGAGGCTTAGCGGCTCCTTTGAGCGCATCAGCCGCCGTTTTAATATCCTGTTGTGTCGCTCGCGCTAACCCACAAATCGTCGGGCCATCCTCCGTTCCCACAACATCAGCGATTTGGCTGACCGCTCGAAAGTCGCCTTCACTCGCGAATGGAAATCCTGCTTCGATGACATCAACACCCAGGCGGGAAAGCTGTTTGGCGATCGCCAGCTTTTCATCCACATTCAAAGTTGCCCCCGGTGATTGCTCTCCATCACGAAGGGTCGTGTCAAAAATGATGATTCGGTCGAGTGTAGCGCTGGTGTTCATAGTTACGGGAGTTCCACGAGTCAATTGGATAGACGACACAACTTAGAGATGTCAACGTGCTTGGCGTTTGCAAATAAACCCTGCCTTGCTTTTGGGCTGTAGCCTTCCTGGATAGAAAACTTTTCCAGATAGAAAAGTTTCCAAAAAAGAAAACCACGACTCCAAAATTGAACTCGGTTCAAAACCAATATTCAAAACCAATAAATATGATGATACCGAATATGCTCTCTCTGTGAGAAGGAATTACCGTTTGAAACACACGGCACGCTTTGGCAACCGTCCTATTTCCATTACTGACCGTCCAGGCCACTGACCATCCAGAGTACTCTCAGTCCAGATGATTATTAGGTAGACATGAATCAATGAGACATGGACAGTCTAGAAATCAACCTTCTCAATCTTGCGGCGAATTGCGTTTAGATCAATATATCGATCGGTCGCATTCCGAAGTTCTCGCGCAATCATCCCTTCTGTCGATACCACAGTAATATGGGTATTTTTTGAGCGAAGCAACTCTATCGCTCGCTCAAAATCGCCATCTCCGCTGAATAAAATGACCTGATCGTACTGCTCAACAGTGTTGAACATGTCAATCACAATTTCAATATCCAGATTTGCTTTCTGAGAATATCGTCCAGAATTGTCGTCATAATACTCTTTCAGAATCTTGGTTCGAACTGTGTAACCTAGACTAATCAGAGCGTCTCGAAATCCACGCTGGTCTTGAGAGTCCTTCAAACCCGTATACCAAAAGGCATTAATCAAACGGATATCAGGCTGATTTGTAAAATAATCTAAAACACGTTTTGGATCAAAGAACCATCCGTTCTTCTGTTGCGCATAAAACATATTGTTCCCGTCAACGAAGATTGAGAGGCGGGTTTTATAAACCATGTTATAGTTCATGCCTTCAAAACTTAATTTTCACTAAAAATAAAAGTACTAATCCATATAGCTAAAGGTGGTAGCCCTCAAGATGGGGGGATGTTTGGTGCTGCGGGCACAGTACGCGCGTCCAACTATCTTTACGGATTTACCACTCTCTCAAAGGTTTCAGCTTTGATGAATTTAAGCCAGTTCACAACCATCTTGATAAATTTGTATAGTTAATAAAATAATATGAATCTCCTTCAATAACATGAATTCTTGTACAAGCTTTCAAAACTCAATTGATATAGTGTTCCTAAATGATTTGTGAAATGAAATGTGAGAGGTGGGGGGGGGGGAGGCCCCCCCCCCCCACACAAATAAAAGATTGTTTTTATAAAA
>JAYKJC010000142.1:0-5274 GCA_035285885.1 Leptolyngbyaceae cyanobacterium
TGTAAAGAAATGTGTCATTATGTAATCAATTGAAAAGGAAATTGTTTTGTTTCTTAATGGGCAGAGCAATCGAATGTGAACTTAAGCGGATTAGATAGGCGAGTTAGACATATGACATCAGTTTCCAGCACTCCAGTAGACGCAGACAACGCTTCTGTCGTCGTTAGTCAATTTCTAGAGAAAGTGAAGCGTGGAGCAGGTTTAGAAGATTTATATGACGCTCGCGACATTGCTGAAGTCGTCTTCCGTACGCTGCGAGATATGATGACGACTGAATTATCTGATCGCATCGCATCAGAGCTTGAGGGAAAGCTGCTCACGACAGGAGATGGAGCCTCCCAAGACAAACTGGTAGAAGTCTGGAAAGATACGAACCTTCTGGTTCGCTTGCTCAGCCGCATCCGCAAGCCTCTCATTATCGAGACCGACACATTTTTATTTAGAATTGGGCAGGAAGCGGGTTTGTCCCGTGGGGTCACTCCTGAAGCCGCAACAGAGGCTGTTTTTTCAGCCCTTAAGAGTGAAATTTCCGCGGAATGTCAACAAGAAATTTCTAAGATTCTGACCAGCGAGTTGCGTCAAGCTTGGCATGCTGCCTAGCTGCTCATTTATCCCCTACTGGGATAAGACACGTACAAATTGAATCAGCAGAGTAAAAGTAAAAAACTCAGAGCAAGGGAGTGGGCTGAGTCCGCTCCCTTGCTCTATGTTTTGAGAATTTTATTTTCTCGCGAGGCCCTTAGCACTGTGGTTAGCCATCAGCGTGCTGTCTTCCATGGCGTTCGAGCAGGCGATTTTCTGCGTCATAGACCTCAACCGATAGCTGATAGTCTCGGGCGATTTGCTCAAGAGCTTGTCTAAGAATCACTTGATGGTCTGTCACCACAGCTTGTAGGCGAGCATTGCCGCTATCACGAGCTGCGTTGATCGCTTCGACATAATCTTCATCGAGCTGAACCGAGATCGTCGCTCCGACGGACAAAAAGTTGCATATTCTCAGTTCACCGATACAAGTTTTCTCTAGCTCAGTTTCAATTTCTTCACTGAGATTGAGCTTTTCCTGAGCTTCGTCTAGAGAGGTCGTGTAGCTTTGGAGCAGTTCTTCAGCCTGAAGCTGGTAGTTCGTTTGATGATCAACCCGCTGAGCAAAGGCGATCGCCTGGTCCCAGTCTTGTACAGCTTGTTGCCAGTCAAACCGTTGCTCGGCAGCCTGTGCCACTTGTGCTCTTTCTTCAGCCTGCTCCAAAATGCGAACAGCCGCCTGCTCTCGATGAACCCGTTGATTGACTTGATCCAACGCATCTTGATAGCTAGCCATTAACTGGTGAGCTTCTTGACCCGCAACTGTCCCTTCAGGCACCGTCTCAAGTCGCTCAAGGGCAACCAGCCACGTTACTCGAGCGAGCTGCCAATGTTCTAAAGAACGGGCTACCCGTTGCCTCGCATGAGCGAGTTCTGCCGCTTGTTTGGCGTTGTCCAGAGTTTGAAGGGCGTGCTGCTCGTGCTCAATGCGATCCGTGAGTTGTGCAGCATGTGCGCGATAGGTCACCAGTTCCTGGAGTGCCATGGGATAAAACGCACTCGTTGCGGGTTCTGCCTCAAGCTTTGTGATGGCTTGCTGCCAGAGCCCATGAATGTTCTGGAGGTCAGTGATACTTGCAGTCGCATGCGCACGTTCGGCTTTGATGGCTGTACGGGCTAGTGCTTCGATATCGAGTAAGGCTTCGATATTAATGAGCTGCTGTTCATAGGCTGCAATGTGCTGAGCCGCCTCTTCTGAATGACCAGACCAAATGGGAACAGGATCCAGTAATTCAATCGCCTGGATGAGTTTGTCGCGGGCCATTTCTATCTCAGGCCAAGACTCAGCATTCTGAATGAGGATTGAAGAGGCGTCGCTTAAGTCATCAGCTTTCGTGAGAGCCGCACATTCACCAATCACGCAGGGTCGTGTCAGGGCGTAGGCTGTTCCGGCTAATCCAAGAACGGCGAGACCTGTGGTTGCGAGCGTTTTTCCGTTCAGTTCCTTAAAGCGCTGAGGGGAGAGAATGGCGGTGTTTCGCGTGTTGAGTTGAGTCAGCACAGTTCGAGACAACAGCCGAATCTGGTCTCTCGCCTGAAGCTGTAGCGATCGCCCCCCCGTCGATTCATCCTCTTCAGTCTGGCGATAGAAACGCGTGAGCTTGCTTAAGTCAGGTAAGGCGAAGGTTCTAGACGCATCATCGGGTGACTCACTATCGTCGGACGCATCATCGAGTGAAAGCACCAATTCTCCATCCACCCACTCTCGATTCACTATCTCGCCATCAGAATGAGAGTATGGGCTAAGAGAATTTTCACTCTTTTCACAGGATATGGATTCAGCGGAAATGATCTCAGAAGAAGATGGGGTGACTTGCCCAGCGATCGAGGTCACTGTCGCTTTTGCTTTCGGGCGCAGAGAGATGGGGTGTAGTCCTATTCCTGTCGTAGAAACGGATGGGTTCTGGCTTTCGGAGAGGGTGCGTTTAGTGGTTTTGCTATCAGGGGCGATCGCCACAAATTGATTATCCAGCGGCTGCATGGCCGTAAGCTGATGCACCAAAACATCCAGCTCATCATCATCGAGGAGCCAGGGCTCATCCTCCGACTCAACTGAGAAGGTTGGATCTTTGAAAAAAATGGGCGGCGGTGGCGGCGGTGGCTGAATCATAAACCAGCGATGGGCGTAGGGTTGAGTCTCCCCGGCCACACGCAGATACACGCGAACCTGCTGAGTAAAGTCCAATTGAAACGATTGGATCTTACGTTCTAGTATTTTCAGAATATAGGCGGGATTGAGGCCCGCATATTCTGGATGTTGGCCAAGTACAATCAATCGCCCCTCACGGGTCGCGCACTGAACCCCAATGGGTAAATCACTCAAAAAAGATTGGAGTACCTGACCCAGCCTCAGCAAATCTGTGGATAAGTCTGACTGATGAACCAACGTATTCATGGATTGTTTCCTGACGGTCAACCATAAAGATTTGGGTAATAGGCACCCTTATGTGACGTCGCATCGCTAGTCGTGATTTGCATCGCTATGCGCGTTGATGAACGTACGGATGTACGGGTCATGACGCGCCCTACACAACTGTTTCCGCGCTTAACAAGGCTGCAAATCGCTATCCGATGATGGTAAATGCCATGAGCTAGGATCATACTGTGGGACGAAGGTGCAAAGCCGATAAATGGCTGCAATGCTTTTGTTTCCACAGCATGACCTACCAAAATTCAAGGTACGTCAATTTAACTCCTCACCTTTTTCATCTGCTCTATCTCTCTTCCGGACGAGTTGTTAAATTGCTTAAGGCTGTTTTGCAAAAGACGGCTGTATTTCTTCACAGGTTGCTCAATAGCGGCTTGCAACCGCGTTAAGCAAAAACGGTTGTGTGGAGCGCCCTGTATCCCACACAACTGTACTTAACCAACGTGCATAGCGCTCTGGGGCTTAGACTAAGCAGGATAAACGCTATACGTAGTGGGGGCGCAGCATTGCCTTGACCCTACCGTTAGCGTAAAGTTGCATTTAGCCTACACGCCAAAGAGCAGCAACTCTTAAATAAAACCACAGTTTTCTGAACAATATCCTTGATCAATATTCTTTTAGAATGTTTGCCACTGCGCGGTTTTCTAAAAGAACGGCGTTGCCGAATGTGAGGATGAACCAAAAATTTTCGAATCACAGACGACCGGCTGTAGGGGTATACGCCCTACGAAAATCATTCTTTGAATCAGCAACGCCAAAAAGAATAATTCGCTTAACACCTAGCTCGTGGTAAATCAAGAAGGATATTTTGGGATACGGGCAGAGCCGTATGCCCAAAATATTCCCCAAAATATCCCTAAGTGTATGGCTTGAAGATGGTTATGGATTAGATAGTCATGGCTTAAAGATAGTCATGGCTTGAAGACTACATGCCTATTGGCTTTCTGCAACGGTTCTGTAGAAGGGACGAGTTTCTATTGATGGCGATAGAAGGCGTACGATCTTTTTGATGAGCCAGGGGGCAAGGCGATCGCCCCATAGGGCCAAGCGGCCTTGCCACCCCACCACGATTTCAGAGGCATCTCGACGCAACCCACAGACGAGGGCCTTGGCGACCCGCTGAGCGCTTACGGGCATCATGCCGCGAAACAAAGCAAACCGTCGCACCATATCGGTATCGGTGAGCGAGGGCAGCAACACCGAAACCTTGACATTGTGATCAGCCAGTTCTGCTTGCAGGGCTTGCGTAAAGCCGACAATGGCAAATTTCGTCGCTGAATAGGTGGCCATTGTCGGGGCTGCAACTTTGCCCATTAAGCTCGATACGTTTACAATGCTGCCTTCTTTGACGTTGGCCATCCGTCGCCCTATAAGCTGAGTGACAGTATATAGTCCGAGTAAGTTGGTGTTTATTTCGGCCTGGACTTGAGAAATGGGCGATCGCAAAAATGGCGTCTGGTGAGCCACTCCTGCACAGTTCACCAATAAGTGAATCGGTCCATAATCTTTCCATGCACGGGCAATGGAGATGCTGACAGCTTTCACTTGAGTGAGGTCGAGAGCAAGGGGAACCGCCTCAACCCCAAGAGACTCAAGCTCCGTTGCCACTTCTGTGAGAGATTGGAGATTGCGGGCGGTCAATACAATGCGCTTCATTCCTTGCTGAGCTAGCTCCATGGCGATCGCCCGACCAATTCCACGGGATGCCCCCGTAACGAGGGCCGTTTTTCCTGCTAATTCCATAGAAACCTCCTTTGGTGAGGTTTAGCGGTTCACATCCAGCCTGTGTCAACTGCGCAAGACGGAAGGTTAAGGAACCGCTAAACCGAGATGTTTGCACAACTGACCTCTCAAGGGCCATTTACTAAAACTGAATACGAACACGAACAGCCGAGCGTCTCAATCCATACCTGCTTAATCCGGTTCTTAATCATCAAGCAAACGAATCAAACAATTAAACGGAAGAAGCATTTGCTTATGTCGAATAGGTCAAACCATCATCAAGCCATTATCTCCATCGAACAGTTGCCGTCTCCTAAGCTTAGGCAGCAAGTCTGGAATCCTCACTATAAAAGGCTTCCAAGCCTACTGGACGTCCTAGCTAGAAGACATCGATCAGTCATACGGACATTGCAATGTCGTATAAGCACAACGCTAGCAACGGGATCAAGAAGCAGCAACATTTCTTTGTAAAATCCGAATTTTGTGACAATCGGTTACATATTTTTTAACTTTGGATCATCTAGATGATGCGCTTCATTCCC
>JAYKJC010000143.1:0-4139 GCA_035285885.1 Leptolyngbyaceae cyanobacterium
ATGCGGTTCAGGGCAATGGGGGCAACATCCAAATTACGACTCAAGGGATTTTTGGCCTAGAATTTCGCCCCCAACTCACCCCTGAGAACGACATTACCGCCAGTTCTCAATTTGGCCTGAGTGGCACTGTGACCCTTGAGACCCCAAACGTAGACCCCAGTTCTGGCACCATCGAGTTGCCTGCGGACCTCACAGATGCCAGTAACCAAGTCGCGGCTGAGTGTGACACTGGGGAGGACAGCCGCTTTGTGGCCACAGGGCGCGGGGGAGTACCGCCGACGCCAGAAGATCCTATCAGCAACTCGATTTGGACGGATTTGCGCGACCTCTCGGACTTTATGGATCAGCCCGCGACGACCACTCCCAATCTGGCACTACCCAGCCCAGATCAGCCCATTATTGAGGCGGTGGGGTGGGTGATTAATGCTGAAGGTCAAGTGGAGTTGGTGGCGATTTCTGGGGAGGGCAACCCAGCACCCGCGTATGCCACCTGTGCGGTCAGTGATCACACTTAGCCTGCTTACCGTAGCGGGCACGGTAAGGGTTTCCCAGCAAGGCATTCATCCTGAATGGGGGACACACCTTGGATTGAGTACCGCACGGCGTAAATTTGCCAATCGTTTCCTAGGGTGGGGGAGCGATGCCAACCACCGCTGTCACATTGTTGCCCCTATTCCTCTGCTTACATTGATGCTAGCTGCATTCTCCTGAATTGATGACGCTAGGATCTTGTCACCCGATTGGGTTGGGCACCTGTATAAGCTTGGGGCTGTGGATCACCATGACTGGCCCTGCCATGGCCCAAACAATCACAGGGGATGGCTCCATTGGTACCCAAGTCACCCCCGGCCCCAACTACGTCATTACAGGCGGTCAGGTGCAAGGTGTCACCACCCTTCTCCACAGCTTTACTGATTTTTCTCTGCTGAACAGCACCGACACGGCCCACTTTGACCTGGGCAATGTCAGCTATGGCGGTGCTGCCAACAATGTCAATTTGGTGATTGGGCGGGTCACGGGCGGCAACCTCTCCACCATTAATGGTCAAATCACCTTGACGGGCGGGGTCAGCCCAGATTTGTTTTTGATTAACCCCAGTGGCTTTGTCTTCGGTGCTGGAGCCAGCCTGAATGTCCCCGGTTCCTTTGTCGCTAGCACCGCAGAGAGCGTCTTCTTTGCCAACGGTGAGCGCTTTGGCGTCGATGGCACCACCCCAAATCCACTGCTAACCATCACAACGCCCTTGGGGCTGCAAACCGGGGGGGTGCCTTCAGGATCTACCATTGTCAATCGCGGCAACTTGAGTGTCGCTGCGGATTTAACCCTCGTGGCCGATCGCCTAGACCTCCAAGGACAGTTGCTGGCAGGTCGGGATCTGACCCTAACGGCCAGCGATACGGTGCAAATTCGCGACACCCCCACGACAGCATTTCAAGCCCAGGCAGGGAGGCATTTAACCATTCAGGGCAATCAACAGATTGATATCTTGGCCTTGAACCATCCCACCACCCCCTTTCAGAGTGGCGGCGACCTGCGGCTGATTAGTGATGGAGCCATTTCAGGGGATGCCCATTTTCTCAGTGGCGGTAGCCTGCAATTTCAAACTCTAGGGGGCGACCCAGGGGATTTTCTCAGCCTCTATGACCCGATCATCTATGCCAATGGAGATGTGGTGTTTGGTAACTACACCGGGGTAGCCCTGAAGGTAGAGGCCACGGGCAGCATTCAGGGGGGCAATATCACAATCACAGGACCCGATATTAGTGGCGCAATTCCGGTCAGTGATCCAGATTTTGCCATTTTGACCACACAACCCGCAGCCATTTTGCGGGCGGGGGTGGCGTCAGTGCCTAGCCCCAACACGCCTTTCGGCGGTGGGGGCACCAGTTTTGCTAGTGGCACCGCAGCGGCAGGGCTACCAACCGGTAGCGTGGTGGTGGGAAGTGTGGCCACAGCTAATACCGTTGGGGGCAATGGTGGGGCGATTATCCTAACGGCAACCGGGGATATCGTAACGGGACTCTTGGACACCACTGCTGTCTCGTTCGTTGGCAATAGTGGTCAATCGGGGGCGATAACCCTCGCCGCCAATGGCAATCTCACGGTCAACGGTGGTATCTTTACCAGTTCGCTGGCACTGACGGGCAGCAGCAGCAGCGGGGGCACCGGGGCGATCTCCCTATCCAGTGCCAATGGAGATCTCACCGTCAATGGCTCAGTTACAGCGACGTCTTTGGCACCGGGTACGGTAGGCAGTTCAGCGCCCATCACCCTTACTGCCAGCAATGGCAATCTGGTGGTCACGGGTAACGTCATCTCAGACAACCAAGCGAGTTCAGTCACAGCCACCCCTGGCAGTTCGGCGGACATCCGCCTATCGGCCACCAACGGCAATCTCTCGGTCAATGCCGTGCAGGCCAACAGCGCTAACATAACAGCCTCGGCAGGTGGACGTGCGGGCAATACTGGGTCGATTACCCTAACGACGGTCAATGGCGATCTTTCGGTCAATGCCGTGCGGTCCATCGCCATTGGCTCTACGGGCAACGCTGGAGACATCACCCTAGCGGCGACCAACGGCAACCTCTCTGTGCTGGTGGATGCCCTATCGGTTTCGGCCAGCTTCAACGGCACTGGTGGCAATGGGGGCAACATTGCCCTCAGCAGCACCCAAGGAGACTTGGTGGCGCGGGGGGCGATTCAATCGTTGGCGGTGGTGTTAGGCACCGGGACTAGCGGCAATGGGGGGGCCGTCACCCTGACTAGCGCCAACGGTAATTTGATTACCCAGGGGGATGTCTCATCCGTGACCTATTCAGCCAATGGTAATGCGGGCAACGCTGGGGCCATCACCCTCTCTGCCCCCCAAGCCAGCATCCTCGGTAATGGCAACAACCTCAACTCCCTTGCGGCGGCTCCGTTGGGGACGGCGGGCAATGGCAATGACATCACCCTCACGGCTCGGAACCAAATCTCCAATGTCAACCTCTTGACCACTTCGTCTTCGGCCCAGGCGGGAACGGTGTTGGTGCAGGGCAGGGGAGATTTAACCGTGGCCAATACCAATATCTTGACCAGTCAACAGGTGCAGGTGACCGTACCTGCTGTCGGCCCTGTGACCTTACCCTTAGCCACTACGGGGCAATCAGGGGATGTCACCGTTACCAGCGCGGGCAATCTCACGTTGCTCAATAGTGCGATCGAGAGCGATACCAGAACGAATACCTCGGCGGGTACCGTGTCCCTGACGACACCAGGCTTGTTACAACTCAACAACAGCACTGTGGTGAGCGGTACCAGCAGCGCAGGCCAAGCTGGAAATATCGACGTATCCGCTCCTCAACTCACCCTGACGGGCGGGTCTCGCTTGGCCGCAACCACGGCCCTGGGTTCCACGGGCCAGGGCGGTAACATTACCGTCCGGGCCAGTACGGTGAATTTGCAGGATGGCTCTGCCATTGCTGTGGACAGTTTAGGCACGGGCGATGGCGGCAATATTGACATTCGCAGCGATCGCTTAACCCTCGCCAATCAATCCTCCCTAACCGCAGAAACTGCCAGCGCCCAAGGCGGCAACATTGCCCTCACCACGCGCGATATCTTGCTAATGCGCAACAATAGCTTGATCTCGACAACGGCGGGGACTGCCCTAGCCGGCGGGAATGGCGGCAATATCACGATCAATACTTCCAATGGTTTTGTCGTCGCCGTTCTATCAGAAAATAGCGACATTCGAGCCAATGCGTTCACGGGCAATGGCGGCAATATCAATATCACTGCCCAGGGGATTCTGGGGCTGCAATTTCAGCCCACCAACACGCCCAATAGTGACATTACCGCCAGTTCTCAATTTGGCCTGAGTGGCACCGTAACCCTGGAAACCCCAGATTTAGATCCCAGTTCTGGCACCATCGAGTTGCCTGCGGACCTCACGGATGCCAGTAACCAAGTCGCGGCTGAGTGTGGCACTGGGGACGACAGCCGCTTTGTGGCTACGGGGCGCGGGGGGGTGCCACCGACGCCAGAGGATCCTATCAGTAGCCCGATTTGGACGGATTTGCGCGACCTCTCGGACTTTATGGATCAGCCCGCGACGACCAGTCCCAATCTGGCAGCACCCAGCCCAGATCAGCCCATTA
>JAYKJC010000144.1:0-11205 GCA_035285885.1 Leptolyngbyaceae cyanobacterium
TCGTTGTTCATGGTGCCAATCCAGCGGCGACCCCGACTGTCTGTTTTCACATCGTTGAGGCGATTGTTCGGGCGATCGGCTTCGACCGATACAACAGGTGTAGTCGTTCCGTTCTGCATATCGAGCCGCGTGAGCCCATTTTCTTGCGCCAAGATGAGATGCGTCTCATCTTCGATAAACAGCCCACTCACCACCGTATCCACTTCAACATAGGTGTCTTCCCCTGTTGCGGGGGCAAAGGTGTGGACTCGGCGGTTGTAAATATCCACCCAGTAGAGAACCTGTCGCGAAGCATCCCAGGTTGGTCCTTCGCCCAGGCGAGCCCGTGCTGAGAGAACATTTTCTGGCTTTAACGAAATGGACATGGACTTTCCTTCAGGGTTGACAGCTCGGCTCAATGTCTATGACTCTCAGTCTACCTGAGGAATATGAGGTCGCTCATGACAGTTCGTCCGAGTCCGTGAACGTTGCAGCAGAAATTTATGTTGATTAGAGATATCAATCATCAACCAATGGAACCTCATTTGTGCAGGTGAACGCGATGCATGCTAATCGGAAGAGGCACCACTATACTGCTAGAAGGGTATTGCTAGAAGGGAAAGTCCTTCTGGGAGAAAAAGATGGAACAGATTGAGCAACAAGTCATTGAAGGATTAAAAGGGCTCTCTGTGCCTGAACAGAGGGAAGTATTGGACTTTGTAGAGTTTTTGCAGAGTAAAAAACAGAGGCTAGCGTCGGTTCAGCCTGACGCGGAAAAATCGGCTGTCTCGTTTTTGGAAGCCGCAGGAAACTACATCGGCTGTGTTGAGGGACTGGAAGATCTCTCTACCAACCCTGCTTATATGGATGGTTATGGAGCCTGATGCACGCAATGTTTTGGTAGATACAGGACCGTTGGTGGCATCTATTAATCGTCGCGATCAGTTTCATCACTGGGCAAAGAAGGTGCTTGCAGAGGTTCAACTGCCATTACTGACTTGTGAATCAGTCGTGTCTGAAGCGTGTTTTTTGTTACGACGATGGCATGGTGGCCAGGATGGAGTGATGGCGCTCTTGCGAGATGGTTTGCTTCACATTCCGTTTCGGATGGAAGATGAAGCAGATGCTGTTTCAGCATTACTTAAGCGCTATCAGTCAGTTCCTATGGCGTTGGCAGATGCCTGTTTGGTGCGAATGAGCGAACAAATTCCAGAGAGCAGAATTCTTACATTGGATAGCGACTTCTTAATTTACCGCAAGAATCAAGATCAAGTGGTTCCGGTGATTATGCCTCAACGATAAAAGCTAATCAATTCATTTTTGATGTTGTGCAAAGGCGAATGCTAATAACCATCAACCCGACGAGTGCTCCGACATACAAACCGATATGAATCAGCCATACCGTATGAAACCGATGGGCTTGAGCGCTGGTGAGTAGCCCATCCAAATCTCCAAAGGTTTGAGGCCAGTGCAACAGGTGCGAAAGCGTACCGAAGATGATGCCTCCGGCGATCGCACTGATAAACGGCCATTTCACTATGGGCAATAAAGCTTGGATGGGTTTTGATTTGGGTTTGCATAACAGCAAAATACCACCCCCAACAGCAGCACCGGAGAACCCGGCTTGTGTCCCCAAAGTGAGAACGTTTTTGAGAAACTGGCGATCGGGTTCGATGCCTTTGAAGTAGATAAAGTAATCACTAGAAAGGCTTGAGGTGATCAAATCATTGGCGATACCGAGTATTGCTCCGGCAATGCCCACGCCCAAAAGAAATGAGTAGCTTTGCCAACGCTGTCGCTTGCGAGGAGGATTGCGAAGATCGAGCAGCAACATGGCCCCAACAAAGGCCCCCAGCAGTAGAAATTTATGGTGGACGGGGATATCGAGCATTAACTGCGTACCAATTCCGTAAATGTTTCTAGATATAGCGATGTGCATTCGCATTAAGCACAGGCACGGTTGTGTGGGGCGCGGTGCGCCCCACACAACCGTGCTTAACCTCAGCGCACAGCGCTGTAAACCTTACGAAGAAAGCGTACCCAGCGAATCTGGCAAAGCCGCCAATTGACTTACAGAAGAGGGGCGATCGCCCACAAAGCGATCGCCCCTCCCTTTATCATTCCGGCTTCTTTGCCACAATAAACACCGCCTTATTCTTGCCAGGACACCACTGGGTGTCAATCACAAACCCCGCATCTGTCAAACTCGCCTCCAGGTCTTTCTCCGTGAAGACTTTGACGAGGGGAAAGAAGCCGAAGAATTTCCCAATGGGGGCGATGAGCTTAAACCAGGCCATCCCGTCTCCCAGGCAAACGGTGCTGGTGACGAAAAGACCACCGGGCTTGAGCAGTTGATAGACTTTGGCGATCGCCCCTTCCTTGTCCTCTAGAAGATGCAAAATACTCAGCCCCAGCACCACATCGAAAGAATGATCGGGAACATTCAGTTCCTCAATGGTGGACTGCTCAAAGGTGACATTCTGGATGTTGGCGGCCTCGGCTTTCTGTCGCGCGATAGCAATCATGTTGGAGGAGATGTCGATGGCGCGGATGTGCTTCACATGGGGCGCGTGGATGATCGCCGTGCTCCCCGTGCCACAGCCAAACTCCAACACGTCCATGTCGGGTCTGAAATACCCCTGGGTAATTTCTAATTTCTTCTGATAAGACGCCTTATCCGCAATCGGTTGCTTCGAGTATTTGTCTGCAATATTGTCCCAAAATTTGGAGTCTGGCATCTTAACCGCTGATTGTTGAACATCTGATGTCGGTGTCACCATTGATTTAATCATGCCTACCATTACCTTTTCGACAGATTAAAATCTTAGACCTGCTCCAAAGCCCTCACATCACCCACTGACATGAGAGCCGAGCACCACTCTGGATGACCCCTGTGCTCCTTCAATGGCATGAACCTCACAGCATGAACCTCACAGTGATGATCCACGGAATGACAGAACGCTTCAAACGATGAAACCGAGAATGTTTCCTGACCATCGTCAAACAAACAACCGGGGGCTTCGACTTCGCTCAGCCCCCGGTTGTTCTCAAGATAACGCTGTTCAGTAGCCGGAAGAGATTATTTTCTCAGGTTCTCTGCCCAGATCCGAGTGGGGAGTCCCCACACGTAGATGAATCCCTCTGCGGCCTTGTGGTCGAACTGATCGTCACTGCCGTAGGTGGCCAGATCGGGTGTATACAGCGAGGTATCGGACTTGCGGCCTACGATGGTGGCCTGCCCCTTGAACAGCTTGAGACGAATGACGCCGTTGACGCGCTCTTGGGTTTGCTGAATGAAGGCATCCAGTGCCGACTTTAGAGGGCTATACCACAATCCGTTATAGACCAATTGCGAATAGGTTTCTTCAATGCCCCGCTTGTAGTGGGTCACGTCAGCCGTAAGCGTCAGGCTCTCTAAATCTCGATGAGCCAGGATGAGGGCAAGTAATGCTGGCGCTTCATAAATCTCACGAGACTTGATGCCCACAAGGCGGTTCTCCACCATGTCAATGCGACCGTAGCCATGCTTACCCACCAGTTCCGTCAGGGCTTCGACTAGAGGCAAAGGCCCGATGGTGGTGCCGTTGAGGGTTGTAGGAATGCCACGCTCAAAGCCAATCTCCACGTATTCTGGCTCGTCGGGGGTATCGGCGATCGCCTTCGTCATGTCATACACTTCTTCCAGGGGCTCATTCCAGGGGTCTTCCAGTGGCCCTGCTTCAATGCTGCGACCCAGCGCATTGCGGTCGATGCTGTAAGGCGACGACTTCTTGACGGGAGATTGAATGCCAAACTTTTCTCCATAGGCAATGGTTTCTTCTCGGCTCATGCCCCATTCTCGCGCAGGAGCAAGCACCTTAAGATTAGGGTTCAGTGCCGCGATGGACACGTCAAACCGAACCTGGTCATTTCCCTTTCCGGTACAGCCGTGGGCCACGGCATCGGCTCCATATTCTTCAGCGGCTTCGACCAACGCTTTGGCAATGAGCGGACGAGCCAGTGCTGTAGAAAGCGGATAGCGGTTCTCATAGAGGGCATTGGCCTGAACCGCCGGAAACGCATAGTCTTTGATAAAGTCATCTTTCAAATCGGCAATCAATGACGTATTGGCACCAGACTTCAATGCTTTTTCCCGTATGGGTTCGAGTTCATCCCCCTGCCCCAAGTCCGCTGCGAGGGTGATCACTTCTTCAACCCCCCACTCATTCTTCAAATACGGAATACAAACAGATGTATCAACGCCGCCTGAATAGGCGAGGACAACTCGATTGGCACGACCCATGATGTGATGATTTCCTTGATGACAACAAATGAACGGTAATGGAGATTGAGTCAAAAATCAATTTGTTTTCAGAAACCGTACGGTCGAAGATTCTTCCAGAACGCCTGGTATTTCCAAATCATTCAGTATTCGAACTACGATTGCAGTACTCCAAACACCAAACTCATACCTGAAAATAAAAACATGAACTGTTTATACCACTACATCGGTATCTATAGCGGTGTGCAGGTTGATTAATCACAAACGTGGGGCGGCACGGCGCGCCGCCCCACGTTTGTGATGTACTTAGCGCGTTTGCAAAGCGCCGTAATCTTCGTTTAGGAATGGGTATGAGCATAAAATGCCGGAGAGAGGAGCGAGTCTGAAAAACTGAGTGGAAACGATCATCGAGTCACGGATGTAGGGCAATAAACGGTTTCGAGGGTTTCTAATGCTATTTGTCGATTAACCATGACATCACCCAATACTGACAGTGCTGACGAGTTGAAGACTGACGAACGGATGCGACACATCTTACAGAACAGTCGGGCGATCGCCGTTGTGGGCCATTCTGACAGGCCAAACCGAGCCAGCTATCAGGTTGCGCATTTTCTGAGAACCGTGGGGTATACCGTGATTCCCGTTAATCCGCTGCTCTCCACTATTGATGGCGTGCCGTGCTACGGCAGTTTGCGGGATATCCCGACGCCCATTGACATTGTGAATGTGTTTCGTCGGTCGGAGCATTTGGCGGAAATTGTGGATGAGGCGATCGCCCTCCATATCCCGACGGTTTGGGCACAGTTGGGCGTGTCTGATGCACAGGCTCAGCAGGCTGCCCAGGAGGCGGGTTTAAATGTCATCATGGACAGGTGTATCAAGATTGAACATATCCGTCTGGGAATCGCTCCGCCAGAATAGTCTCCGCCAGAATAGTCCTAGGGCGTGTTTTAAAACTAGCTGAAAGGGTTGTTTTTTCGTGCGCTTTGCGCACGAAAAAACAACTTTTAAAACTGACCCTAGAGAGCCTGCCTTCAAGATTCCACACCAAAGCAATAGTCCGGCAATGGTCAAAAGCAGTCGTTAAAAGCAAGAATCAAAAAATCATCCAATGAGAAGACCCATCAAAGCTCTCATGATTGTCTTGAGAGGTAGCGCTCTGGTTATTGCGCTACTCATGCTCTACGGAGCCATCCGTGCCAGTTCGCGGTTCACATCGGGCATTTGGCCCTTCTTTCGACCTTCGGTGGGCGAGCCAGAAATCGATCCCCGGACGCTGGTGGTGCATCAGGTGCAGGGAGTCAGCGAACTGACGACGGCTGTGTTTGCGATGGAGTCTGTTGTGCCAGCAAGTCGCGATCGCACCCTGGGCAACTATGTCATTGGCCGCACCACGCTGCTCTACATCGCCTACGGAGAAGTGCGGGCTGGGGTTGATTTGAGTGACATTGGTGAAGAAGACGTGACCATTGTGGGCGATCGCCTCGAACTGCGCTTGCCTCCGCCCGAAATTTTGGATAGTAAAATCGACGTGATGCGATCGCGCGTCTATGACTACGACCGGGGGTTCCTAGGACTCGGCCCAGACTCCGCTCCTGAACTTCAGGAAACAGCGCAGCGCGAAACCCTGGTTCGCATTGTGAATGTGGCGTGTGATAACGGGTTGCTCAACGACGCTAATGAGCGAGCGGAAGTCGCATTAACTCGATTACTCGATTCTGTTGGCTACAACGAATTAGAGATTCAAACGCAACCGCCAGAAACAGAAGCCTGTGAGACGGCGATCGCCTCCATGCCCAGGTAACTGCAATCAGGGCGATCGCACGGGGCAACAGCCCCATCATCATCTATCAACCGTTCAGACTCTGAGGGGGGGTCGATGGTATCCTCAATTCCCAAAACCAAAGATGCTCCGGTTATTTATCCCAGTTCAGACGGTGAGCCTGTGGCCGAAAGTTTTGTTCATCTATACGCCTTACTGGTCACCCTAGAGGTGCTCAAACAATATCTAGAGGGACAGCAAGCCACCGTGCTGGCAAATCAGTTTCTCTACTACTCTCAGGGCTTTCCCAAACTTCGAGTCGCGCCAGACGTTATGGTCATTCAAGGTGTTGAACCTGGAGGGCGAGACAGTTACAAAATTTGGGAAGAAGGTGAAGTCCCCTCCGTCATCTTTGAGATGACGTCACGAAGCACACGCACCCGAGATGAGACCTTCAAGAAGATGCTCTACGCCCAGATTGGAGTCCAAGAATATTGGCTGTTCGATCCTCGAGGAGAATGGCTCGAACCGCGATTGCAAGGCTATCGACTGGTTCGCGACGAATATCGCCAGGAATACTGGGACGACTATCAGCCCATTACCGATAACCACAGCGACGTTCTCAAACTCCGCCTCGAAGCCGATGGAGAACTCATTAGTTTCTACCGAGATGATTCGGGCGAAAAACTTCTGATTCCTTCAGAATTGTCTGATGCTCTGGAACGGGAAGCAGAGGCTCGTAAACAAGAAGCAGAGGCTCGCAAACAAGAAGCAGAGGCTCGTAAACAAGCTGAGGAGCAATTAGAAGCAGAGCGTCAAGCCGCTGAAAAGCTCAGAGCCAAATTGCGAGAACTCGGCGTCGATCCAGATGACGTGGTTCGGTAGCTCCCAAATGAGTCAGTCCTAAGTTCTAAGCATTAAGGAACATCAGTCAAGTTACCGTCTAGATTGCTGACTGCGCGTTGGATGGACACTAACGCCCGGTTGTAATTCAGAATTGCCGTGACGAGATTGAGTTCGGCATCTGTCAAATCAGACTGAGCGGTAATCACGTCTGACTGGATACCGACTCCAGCCTGAAACCGCAGTCGAGCCAACCGGAGTGATTCTTCTGCCACGTCAACTGCAATTTGAGCCGTTTGAATGTTCTCCAAATTAGCACCGAGCTGAGAGTAGGCAGTCTCAACATCAAGGCGGATGGCTTCGAGGGTGTCAGCAAACTCAACTTCAGCCAGCTGAGCGTCAATTTCTTCACCTCTAACGGCTGCACGGGTTGCTCCCCCATCAAACAGGGTCCACCGGAGTTGGGCGGATACGGAAAGGGATTCTGAGTCAGAACCGCTGTTCGCCTCGTCGAGTAAGTCATTAAAGCTGTATTGACCGACCAGCGAGAGCTGAGGCAACGTTTGCGATCGCTGGGCTCTTCGCTGCTGTTGTTCCAGTTCTCGCTGCACGAGTTGCTGTTCTAGCTCTGATCGATTTTTAAACGCTTCAACAATGCTTTGCTCAAGCGTGAGCGGCCAGATTCCGGCGGCTTCCACATCATCCGCAGCAGCGATGCCGATGCCCGATGGAATGCTGAGAATATCCGCTAATGTTCGGCGGGCAATCTGCTCATCACTGATCGCTGTACGTAAGTCTTGCTGAGAATTGGCAACTTCGACTTCGGCTTGCAGTCGATCAAATCGAGTCCCGACTCCTGCTCGTTCGCGGGCTTCAGCATCACTTAGACTGATCAGGGCTTCTTCTAAGTCAGCCTGGGCAATACGAATAATTTCCCGAGTTTCCTGGAGGTCATAATAAGCGTTTGTCACGTTTAGGCGAACATCTTCGGTGATGGTTTCAACCTGTAGTTCTTGAAGTCGTACAGCTCTCTCGGCAGCTCGAATGGATGCTCTACGACCACCGGATGTAAACAGGTCATAGTCTAGGGTGACCAGTCCGTTGAGCGTTGTGGTGTTGTTATCAACATCAATAGGATTGCCAAATGGCCCTGTGGGCTCAACCGCTGGATTGGTGTCTGTATGGGTGAGTTCAGACGCCACACTGAGCGTGGGAAAGCGAGCCGCCTGGGCTTGCCGTAAATCAGCTTGCGCTCGTTCAAAGTTAAGCAGTGCAGTCTGCAATTCGCGGCTATTCTGACGGGCCAGGGCGATCGCCTGTTCAAGGGTGATGGGTTGATTTCCAACAATTTCTACTTCTTCAGGTTCCGTAGGGAAAAAGAGCGGGTTCGGGTCGGCATTGAGATATTCCGGTGGAGGCACGAGTAGCGTCGCTGCGTCGGTTGAAATATCAGTGCCGAACTCATCTTCGTCGAGTTTGTCTTCGTCATCTAGACCCTCTACCTCTCGCACAGCTTCATCATCATCTAAGGCATCTAGATCATCATCAAGATCGTCTAAGGCATCCAGGTCATCTTCATTATCTAGATCATCAATGTAATCAAGATCATCTAAGTCGCCTTCATCGTCTAAGGCGTCCAGGGTATCTTCATCCTCTAGGGCATCTTCATCCTCTAGGGCATCTTCGCCATCTAAAGCATCTAGATCATCGCCCGATGCATCTGTCTCTGGGACATCGAGATCGAAATCATCCAGAACCTCTAAGTCATTCGTGTCGTCTATCGCGTCTACGTCCGTTCCTTCATCATCACCATTGAGTATGTCGTCTTGGATGTCGTCTGGTTCTGTGCTTTCGTCTGAGCTTTCTATCTGACCAACGAGTTCAGGTGGAGAAGGGAAAGCAATGTCTTGACGTGATGCTTCTACGTTCGGTGCAGAAGCGAATTCAGGAGCGGGGGAAAGAACTTCTGGGGCGGAGATTGCCAATTCTGCTGATGGAGATTGAGCTGCTGATTGCTCTCGTACATCTTGCGAGAGAGCTTCGGCAGAGTTGATTAGCTCCTGAAGCGAGGCTTGGAGTTCTGGGTCAAGGCTGTCCTCAATGGAGTCAGAGTTCTGTGCGGATGTTGGCGCGGCTGAAGTTGCTGGAATGGTTGTAGGGAGCGATTCCGTCGAGTCTCTCTGAACGGAGAAGGCGATCGCCTCAGACAACGGCGGAATCGTTTCTGGAGTTGCCTCTACAGTGGCGTTGATGCCGTAACGACTCTTGATGTCATCCACAAAGGTGGCAACATCTTGCTGGGCGAGTTGGGCAAGGGTGGAGCGCTCGTCGGTTGCACTCGGATACTTGAGTTCTTCCTGAGATGATGTGGATTGCGCCGACGGGGACTGAGGAGACGTATCTTGCGCTAAAACACTGTTGGTAGAACCCAGCATCACAACGGCACTGATGCTAGCGACAATAAATTTCCGATTTGAACATTGCATATGCCGATATGGTCCTGTCTCAGGAACGTGCATAAAAGAGCCCTATGAAGAATACGGTCAAGTGAGTGGATTTTGCAAACCCTGGAGTAGATTGATAGCCAAGTTCACCAAAATGTTCACCAAACAATAAACATTATGTGTAAGAAGCGGTGACCTGGCACACTCATTCGTCGAAATTATCGATGAACGTCTGGTTTTATTAAACGACGTTCAACACTCGACGCAGAATGACTGCACAGAGATTCCGTTGTACAGAGATTCCGTCTACATGTCCTCAGTTCTTTACGGCTTGCAAACGGTGCGTTCCGGGAAAACCCTCGCACACGATATCACAGTCGGGCGATCGCCTCAGTCGCCCAACTGGGTTCCCCCGACATCATCCCACAGAGGGATACACGCATCCCACCGAAGGAGACAAAGTTTTCAGCCAAATTTCTCTACTCGACTAGATTTCGGCCTTTAATTTCTGACAACAAATCAGGAGTTAATGCGGCTCCATCAGAAAAATAACCCGCCGCTTTCTTTGCTTCCATTTCGACCTTGGCATCTTCAGGAATGAGATCGTCTGGAATGGGCACACGTTGAACGACTTCAATGCCGGAATTAACGATCGAGTTATATTTCATGTCGCTCATGGAAATCAGTCGATCAATGCGAGTGATGCCGAGCCAGTGGAGCACGTCGGGCATCAGTTCTTGGAATCGCATATCTTGAACTCCAGCGACGCATTCTGTCCGGGTGAAATAGGCATTGGCGCGATCGCCCCCTTCTTGTCGCTTGCGGGCGTTGTAGACCAAAAACTTCGTCACTTCTCCCAGCGCTCGCCCCTCTTTACGGAAATAGACAATTACGCCAAGACCGCCATCCTGCGCGGTGCGCACACACTCCTCAATGCCATGCACCAGATAGGGACGGCAGGTGCAGATATCTGAGCCAAACACGTCAGAACCATTGCATTCATCATGCACGCGGATGGTGACAGCCTTCGAGGAATCGGCGATCGCCCCCACATCCCCAAACAGATAAACAGTAATTCCCCCAATCGGCGGCAAAAACACATGCAGGTCAGGTCGAGTCACCAACTCAGGGAACATGCCGCCCGTTTGTTCAAAAAGGGCATAGCGCAAGTCTCCTTCGACGACTCCCAATCGGCTGGCAATTCCCGGCAGATACCACACAGGTTCAATCGCCGCTTTGGTCACGACCAAATTATTATTCGACTTCATCACCTTGCCATCGACAGGCAGGCGTCCGGCTGTCACCGCATCCTGAAGTTCAGGCATGCTGATATGCGCCTGGGTCACGGCAATTGTGGGCCGAATGTCGTAGCCTTTTTCGTACAGCTCAGGGTAGGACTCTCCCACCAGCGCCCCAAACGGATCGAGCGACACAATCTTCGTTGCATCAAACCAACTGGGATGGGGGCCGATATGCACCACAGGTGATGTGTTCGTCAAATCTGCACGATGGTTGGCCTGTAAACTGCCGCTGGCGATCGCCAATGCCCGATAAATCGCATAGGAGCCCGAATGGGTTCCAATTACGTTGCGGTGGGCTGGATTGGTGAGCGTTGCAATAATCGGCCCCCGCTTCACCGGATCAGCCTCACCCCAAGAAATCGGGAGCGGCTTCGGGCCAAAATGGGTCGGGTGCGAGGTTAGAACAATATGACGAGGCTGGGTGGGTTTCGAGGTCTGAGGTTTCGAGCTCTCGGGCTTCGAAGCATTAATTGAAGCATCTAGAGCTTGGCTATTCGGGGCATGACTATCAGGCGTAGATGCAGAGCTGACATCAGGGTTGGGAGGCGCAGCAAAATCGTCAGGCATAGTTTAAGAATGGATGTGTAATTGAAATCCAGGAGCGTCGCTATAGGG
>JAYKJC010000145.1:0-2966 GCA_035285885.1 Leptolyngbyaceae cyanobacterium
GGCTCGATATGCAGAACGGAACGACTACACCTGTTGTATCGGTCGAAGCCGATCGCCCGAACAATCGCCTCAACGATGTGAAAACAGACAGTCGGGGTCGCCGCTGGATTGGCACCATGAACAACGAGGAAAACCCCCTCGCCAATCTCTATCGATGTGACCCGGATGATTCGCTTCATCTGATAGAGACGAACCTCTCAATTTCGAATGGTCTGGGGTGGAGCCCCGATCAACAGACTTTTTACCTGACGGATACGCCCCAACAAGTCATCTATGCATACGACTTTGATGTGGACGCTGGGACATTGGGCGATCGCCATCCCCTCATCACTCTCAAAGGGGAATCGTTTCATCCCGACGGGCTGACCATCGATGCCGAAGGTTGCATCTGGTCTGCAATGTGGAATGGTTGGTGTGTGATCCGATTTGATCCAGAAGGAAAGGAAATGGTGCGCGTGCCGCTGCCTGTGCCGCTGGTCACCTCCTGCACCTTCGGGGGCGAGAACCTGACAGATTTGTTTATCACCACCGCATCCGCCGGACTCAGCCAAGCAGAGTTGAAGAAAAGTTTTGAAGCCGGAGATTTGTTCTGTTTGCACACCGATGTCAAAGGCCAGTCCACGCCATCATGTAAGAGAATCATCTGAAATTTTTGCTCCTCAATATGTATCCGTCACCAATGCATCTGAAGATCGGTCATAGCAATACGCACTTAGGTTAGGAGATTGGAAGAGAGTGTATCCCCTGCTGCGCGGGGGATACACTCTCGAACCTAAGCTCGTAGGGCTTTAAGCAAACAGCGAGGGAAACACATGACGGATCAGCTCCATCTCGAAGTTGTCAGCAGTGATGCTCTGTCAGATAGCGATCGCCGTGACATCATTACTATGTGCAATCGAGCCTACGAAGAAGAGCTAGAACCGCTTTTCAATACATTCGGGACAGCGACGCACGTTCTTGGCTATTCTGCTCAATCGCTCGTCAGTCATGCCATGTGGGTGACCCGATGGTTGCAGGTGGACACCCAACCCCTGATGCGGACGGCATACATCGAAATGGTCGCCACCGACGCGGCCTATCGGAACCGGGGCTTTGCAACCGCCGTTATGAAGCGAGTAGCGTCAGAAATCCAGGGCTTTGACTTGGGTGCGCTCTCTCCGTTTAGCGTGACGTATTATGCGCGATTGGGGTGGGAACCGTGGCAAGGGCCACTGTTCATCAGAACCGATGACGGTCTTCTAGCTACACCCAGTGACGAAGAGGTGATGATTCTCCGTCTGCCTCAGACCCCGATTTTAGACGTGCATTCCTGCTTGTCTGCAGAATGGCGAGAAGGAGAATTGTGGTGATGGCTGTGTTCGTTAATTAAAGCCAGCATCCAAAGCTGTGCTAAGCAACTCATGGAGATCTTCTTCTTTCCACGGCTTGTACAGACATGCATGAAGGTTTGCCTGTTGCCGCGCACGCTCAATCGCAGATTCATCTGCTTGTCCCGTCAACATCACATTGACAATTTTAGGAAAGCGCTGATGAACCTGAACTAAAAACTCATCTCCTTTCACACCTGGCATCAGCCAGTCCGACACAATCAGAAGAAGTTGAACTTCGTCTTCGCATAGATCATCGATAATTTCCCATGCTTCTTCAGCACTCTGAGCCGTCTCGTAGATGTAACTCTTGCCGAAGCAACGCTTTAGTTGCTCTTTAAGAACCTTAAGGATGGTTGATTCATCATCGACGCATAGAATTGCAGCTTTAGTCATGATTATCTTTTTGATTGATGTTTTAGCATTGCCCTGACGAGCATTATCACTAACGCTAGAATTCGCAGAACTTAACACAAAATTCGGCGAGGCTTTCGTATGCAAATACGTTGCTAAGCAACGCTGCTAGCCATACTCTGTGCCTTAGATGCATGCGATGCTAGATCAGATGGGACAAATGGCAACCAAACTGTGAATTTTGTGTGCCCTGGACGACTATCAAAATCGATACGCCCCTGGTGTTGATCCACAACCTTCTTTGTGATGTGCAAGCCCAACCCGCTTCCTTCACCTATTCGTTTCGTTGTAAAAAAGGCATTAAAGATTTTTTCCTGGACCTCTGAAGAAATACCAGAACCCGTATCCGTAATAGTGACGTTTACCTCATCACCCTCTAAAGATGTTGCAATTGTCAGAGTCCCCTGGTTACCCATTGCTTGTACTGCGTTATGAATCAGGTTGCTCCACACTTGCATCAGCTGATCGGGGTATCCCAAAAATTCAGGAATAGGCTGGAAATCACAAACCAGCTCAATGTTGTATTTGAGTTGATTATGATAAATTTCGAGAACTGTCTCAATTCCCTCATTGAGACATACTGGTTGTTTTTCCCCATCATGGCCGTAGCGAGCATAGCTTTTCAGGGCAAAAACAGTCTTTGATGCGCGATTAACAGCGAGTCGAATAATTTGACTATTGGTTGACGCACAGTGCAAGTTGTAAGCCAGTTGAAGAGCCCATTCTCCCCGCTCAAATTTCAACAAGGGGATAAATGTCTCAATATTGTTATGGATACCCATCTCAACGAGCAAATCGGCTAGATCTCTGGCGTCTTCAATGTCATAGGCTGTTAGCTTCTTCGTCAGCTCACGCTTCAGTGCCCGATCAGCCTTGGTCGAGTTGTTTACAACTTTAGTGCTCAAGGATTGTCTCAAGATTTCAAAAAACTGTTCTTGTTGCTCAATATTCAAATGCTGATGCAGGTAAGGCAGGTCAGCGAGAGTAGCCTGTAAGGCCATCTCTGTGTTGTCAGCTGACGCTTGGATTGCGCCGAGAGGATTATTAATTTCATGGGCAATGCCAGCAACGAGTTGCCCCAAAGCGGCCATTTTCTCACTTTGAATCAGCTGAGACTGGGTCTCTTCCAAGTTTTGATATGAGAGTGTCAGAGCTTGATTTTTTTCACGCAGGCTTTTGGTCGAT
>JAYKJC010000146.1:0-2856 GCA_035285885.1 Leptolyngbyaceae cyanobacterium
CCGACGTGAACGCACCGCCGCGGGGGTGCTCGGACATGTCCAATAGCGAAGCCGCGCCCGGATCACTTAGGGTAGGGGCTTGCGTGCTAAGGGTGTGGAACCGTCAAATCGGCCCCTCTTTCACGCCGTCACAGTGTGTACTCAATCACGTTGTATGTGGCGAAGGAAAGCGGATTGCCGCGATCCTAACCGTCAGTGCCAGTTGAGCTCCGAGCCCTTAAAACTGGATTGATCGCTGAACGGCAGGCAAGGGTGGAAACTCTGGATGCCTGAACCAAATACCAGTTTAACGATCGCGAACCATCGGCTCCGCGTACGGAAAGACCCGACTCCCGCAAGGGGTCGGTATGCCCCCATCTCACCACCCCGGAATGACGGTCTTGCTGATTGTTCATCTTGACGCAAATCCCTCTGGCAGTGCTCCACCTTCGACAAGCTGATTCAACCGAGCCAGTGCAAACCGCCGTGTGGCCGTCCAGTAGTGTTCGCATCGAGCATCCCGAGCAGCGTCCCACACCTGATATCGCCAGTTGAGATCGGCCATTGCAGCGTGAAAAGCGGGGGCGCGATCAAGTTCGAGATCAGCGAGTTGCCTTAATCGAGCGTGTTCTCGGCGGTTGGCCTCAATGATAGCCTGGATAGTGTCCCGGTCTGGAAGTGCGTTGGCAAGAGCGAGAGCGGGCTGGCCGTGGAGTTGACGGTAGCGGGACCTAGCGGTTTCGAGGTCGCACTTCCACGAGGTGGGGGTGGTGAAAATCGACTCGCGGGGGTCGGCCAGTTCGAGGACGATGCAGACGTGATTCATTGCTCGGAGGGTTGCCAGGTCGGCCTCGTGGTGGTCGGTCGAGGTTAGGAGCCAGATACACAAAGCGAAGTCATACATGGTGATCCTCACAGGTCACGGGTAAGTTTGAGGAATCGCGTCACGAACGGATCACGACATTGATCTTCCGGCAGGAACCTGATCCATGATACCTCGGGATCTGGCTCCATGACTTTGGCGAAGCGGAACAGCGGGCAGGGCCCACGGCCGGGCAGGTCAACCTGATCGTCGTCGCCCGCAAGGATGATCTTCGCGTTCCGCCCGAGACGTGAGCCGATCATGCGGAGCTGCTTGGCCGTGCAGTTTTGGGCCTCATCGACGATCCAAATTGCGTTCTCGATTGTGTCGCCACGGGCAAAGCCGAGCGGCTTGGGTATCATAACTTTTGACAATGTTTGCAGGGTGTGCCCCGTGCGTTTCATAACCGAGCTGAAAGCATTCATCCACGGGGCGTACTTCTCCTCAATGCTGCCCTCGAGGAACCCATACTCCTCGTCGCAAGCCACGGTCGGCCTCGATAGGTAAATCTGCCGCACGGGTCGTGATGCGTCTTTGGCAAACAGGTCAGCCATCGCCATGCCGACAGCCACGTCTGTTTTGCCCGTGCCGCCCTCACCGGTCAAAAAAAATAGCCTGGTCGTCGACCAGGCCTGCATTACTTCAGATTGTCGCGGGTTGCGTGGGGTGTACTTGTACCCGCGAGTATCAATCGTTGCCGCCATGCTCACCTCGGGTGTCAACGTGGTGTCAGTGTCAACGCGGTGTCAGCGAACTGGGCAGAATCCCCCTGGGCACGGCCCCGGAACGTACACGGGAGCAGGCGGCGTCACCAGCCGCATCAACTCACGTCCACCCTCCTGCCAGCACTCGTACACGCCTGGGGCGATCCCCGCGAGTGATGGCGTCGAGTAGTCAGCCGCGGCACTCACACCCACTGCGAGCGTCACCCGACGGCCAGCCTCAACCGCAGTCCGACATTCGTTGTAGCCGCGTGCCCGTGCCTGAATCGGTGCTGGGCGATACTGATTGCTCCACGTCTCTTCGTGGCCGATCTCCAAGCGAAACTTCGTGATGCCCGACTTCTTCAGCTCCGCCTGCTTCGCTGGGGTCAAGTCGCTGTACTCGATCACCGCTGAGTAGGGCTTGCCCTGCACGGGCGGCGGGCTGATCGGTGCCCCGGTTGGGACAACCTTATCCGCCTGGGCAAGGCCCCAGCCTGATGCCGGGCTTGGCGGGGAGGGGTTGCGTGTGCTCGCGTTTTTCGTCAGTAACTCACGGAACTCCTTCGGGTCAGGCTTCTGGCCCGCCTTCTTCTTGGCACTGGCGTACAGCGCGGCGATGCCTGCGATGTGCGGGGTTGCCATGCTGGTCCCATCCCATTCGGCGTAGCGGTTGCCCGAGATTGGGGCTCGGATGGCCACGCCCGGAGCGGTGATGTTCACGGCCTTACCTCGGCTCGAAAACGTCGCGATATTGCGGTCGCGATCACACGCGGCCACGATGATCAAGTCTGGCAGCACTTCGGCAAACCGTGCCGGGTAGCCCGTGGTGTTTGGCCCCGGCCCCTCGTTGCCTGCTGCGATACAGACGATCACACCCTTGCCGAGAGCGTATTCCAGTGCTTTGCGAACGTCGGGCGAGAACTGCGTCGGAGGCAGTGCGATCGGCCCGGTGCCGATGCTGATGCTGAGCACGTCCGCACCTTCATCGACCGCCCACCTGATGCCATTCGCCAACCACGAGAACTCGCCGGAGCCATCGGCCCCGCTCAACACCTTCGCGTCAATCAGCTTGCAGGCCGGGGCGATTCCGTCGACCAGCTTGCGAGCTCCCACGGTGCCCGCACAGTGCGTGCCGTGGTCGTTGACGATCCGCAGCCCCTCGCCCGTGAAATCCTTCCGCTTGACGACCACGCCTTGCCCGAATTCCTGATGATTAATGTCGATGCCTGTATCAAGCACGGCCACGGTTGCTCGGTCGCCTTTCTCGCGTTTCCAGACCGCATCGGCCTCGATCAACGCGGCGTTCCAGTC
>JAYKJC010000147.1:0-3314 GCA_035285885.1 Leptolyngbyaceae cyanobacterium
GTGTGATGCACCTGGGCGTTGTCATGAACCGAAATTTCAGTCACCGCATTGGTAAAAGATGTTCCTTCGCCAACGGCAACAAAATCTTCAATTACCGTCACCTCACTGTTGGCCTCTGCAACCACCAGGCAGCGGGGGTGGGTGATGATCGGCTGATCGCCTGCCGTGGATACAAATAGAACCTGAATGGGCGATGGAGCCACCACATGCTTGTCCACGAGAATCACAGCGATGTCGGTGAAGCTGGCGGTATTCAGTGCCGTAAAGGTTTTCTCTAACCCGCCTTGCTGATTAAGAAATGTGGTCAACGACTGGGCCGCGTCGGGGCGATCGCCCAATCCTGCAAGTCCCGTCACGGTCACTCCCTCGGGCACGTTGTCCAGTTGCGAGAGGTCAGCATTCAACTGCCCATCCACAAACACAAGCTGACACCCTGCCGCTTCGTCCAGCAAATAAGACTGAACCGCATCTTTCCATTCCGCAGATCGCGTACTCGTTCCAGCGGGCTGAAAATTAACCGCTCGAATCGGTGAGAGATCCGTAAATCGCCACTCTTCATCGCGTTTGGATGGGAAAGAGAGCGATCGCACCTGATCCGCCGCAGCATCCCGAATGTCTTGTAACGCAGAGGTGAGATTGGGCTGACGCACGTCAGTGACTAACGGTTGTCGAATGCTAATCAATCCAGACAAATACGAATCTTGACTGGGCGTAGCGCCGTTTCCATTCTCAAGCTGGCTAGGAGATGAAACTTGAATGGTCATCACACCTCCACCGTCGCCACGGATTCTTCAAGCACCCAATCGTATCCACGCTCTTCTAGCTCAAGAGCCAGTTCCTTCGTTCCCGTACGAACGATGCGCCCCTTCTCCATCACATGAACGTAATCGGGCACAATGTAATTCAGCAGTCGTTGATAGTGGGTAATCAAGACGACAGCGTTGTCAGGAGTCGTGAGTTGATTCACCCCATTAGCAACGATCTTCAGGGCATCAATATCAAGCCCAGAGTCAGTTTCATCGAGAATGGCAAGGGTCGGCTCCAACATCGCCATTTGCAGAATTTCGTTGCGCTTCTTCTCCCCGCCGGAGAAACCTTCATTGACGCTACGGGTCAAAAACTTGGCATCCATTTTGACGACATCCAACCGCTCACGCACCAACTCGTCAAAGTCAAAGGCATCCAATTCTTCTTTCCCCAGATGCTTCTGACGAGCATTGTACGAAACGCGTAGAAAATCAAGATTGCTGACCCCTGGAATTTCAAGGGGATATTGGAAGGCGAGAAACACACCCGAACGAGCCCGCTCTTCAGCTTCCAGTTCCAGTAAATCAGCCCCTTGGAACTCAACCGAGCCCCCAGTAACCTCGTAATCGGGATGACCCGCTAGAACCTTTGAGAAAGTACTTTTGCCAGAACCATTGGGTCCCATGATGGCGTGGATTTCTCCCGCTCTAACCGTGAGGTTCAGTCCCTTTAGAATCTGCACACCCTCAACGTTGGCTGTCAGGTCTTTCACAGCTAGTACAACATCGCTGCCTTCTCTAATCATTGCTTCTGGTCTCTCATCCTTCAAAAAATTGACTACGATATCTTTCCTCGGTTGGGAAGCCTCGGTTGGGAACTGGAGTTCTCACATGGTGAAAACTCCAGTTCCCGAATTCGATGTGATTAAACAGGCATTAGCCCACACTTCCTTCCAGTTTCAGCGCCAGCAATCGATCGGCTTCGACCGCAAATTCCATCGGCAACTGACTGAACACGTCCTTACAGAAGCCGCTGATCATCATCGAGATGGCATCTTCTGCGGAAATCCCTCGCTGCAAGAAATAGAAGAGCTGATCTTCGCCAATTTTCGAGGTAGAGGCTTCGTGCTCAACTTTGGCGGTGTTGTTCTGCACCTGAATGTAGGGGAATGTGTTGGCTTCAGCGCGATCGCCAATCAGCATGGAGTCACACTGCGAATAGTTACGGGCACCCGTGGCCTTGGGGTTAATCTTGACGAGACCCCGATAGCTGTTCTTAGAATGTCCCGCAGAAATTCCCTTGGAAATAATCGTGCTGCGCGTATTCCGCCCGACATGCACCATCTTCGTGCCCGTATCCGCCTGCTGGTAGTTATTGGTCAATGCAACAGAGTAGAACTCGCCCACGGAGTTATCACCAACCAACACACAGCTGGGATACTTCCAGGTAATCGCAGACCCCGTTTCTACCTGAGTCCAGGAAATCTTAGAGTTCACGCCCTGGCACAACCCTCGCTTAGTCACGAAGTTATAGATTCCGCCCTTGCCTGACTCATCTCCGGCATACCAGTTCTGCACGGTGGAGTATTTAATCTCCGCATTGTCGAGAGCCACCAACTCAACTACAGCCGCATGAAGCTGGTTGGTATCGAACATCGGAGCGGTACACCCTTCCAGATAGGTCACAGAACTCGCTTCATCCGCAACAATCAGCGTCCGCTCAAACTGCCCCGACTCTCCGTTGTTAATCCGGAAGTAGGTCGATAAGTCCATCGGGCACTTGACGCCTTTGGGGATGTACACAAATGAACCGTCGCTGAAAACAGCGGAGTTGAGCGCAGCAAAGTAGTTGTCTGCCGTGGGAACAACGCTGCCCAAGTATTTTTCAACCAGTTCAGGGTAATCTTCTACCGCTTCAGAGATTGAGCAGAAAATAACGCCTTCTTCGGCCAACTTTTCTTTAAAGGTGGTTGCCACTGACACGCTATCAAAGACGGCATCAACCGCAACATTAGACAACCGCTTTTGCTCCGACAAGGGAATTCCCAGTTTCTCGAAAGTTTCTAAGAGAACGGGATCGACTTCCTCTAAACTGCCCAGCTTTTCTTTCTTCTTAGGAGCTGAGTAGTAAATAATGTCCTGGTAATTGATGGGGGGATAGGAGACATGGGGCCAGGACGGCTCTGCCATCTTTTTCCACTGTCGATATGCCTTCAGCCGAAACTGAAGCATAAAGTCAGGCTCACCCTTCTTCGCAGAAATCAGGCGAACAACGTCCTCACTTAGACCAGGAGGCAGCGTATCTGACTCAATGTCTGTAACAAACCCGTATTTGTAGGGCTGATTAACAAGGGTTTTGACTGATGCAGTCATAGAGTAAACCTTAAATCTTCTAGCTAAGGGACAGTGAAAAAGAGACAGCGGAAAGGAGATGGATTGAACCGGGTTGAGCCTAGTTGAACCTCTAAAATAGGGTGAACCTATGGGTTGAACCTAATAGTTGTTCGTTGTTGCTCGGATTTCTTCGATAGTGATTTGCTGCTGATCGCCAGCAAAATCGTTATCGGG
>JAYKJC010000148.1:0-4395 GCA_035285885.1 Leptolyngbyaceae cyanobacterium
TGGTGGTTGCAGAGGCCAACAGTGAGGTGACGGTAATTGAAGATTTTGTTGCCGTTGGCGAAGGAACATCTTTTACCAATGCGGTGACTGAAATTTCGGTTCATGACAACGCCCAGGTGCATCACACTCGGATTCAGCGCGATCGCCCCACAGCATTCCACATTGGGAAGACGGTGGTGACTCAGGCGCGCTCCTCCAGATATCACTGTTGTGCCATCAACCTGGGGGCCAGCATCAATCGCCATAATCTGGAAATCATTCAGTCTGGAGAAGCCACAGAGACCGTTCTGGATGGACTGACGATTGTATCGGGTCAGCAGTTGGCAGACACGCACAGTCTCATCAGCTACACCCAGCCTCATGGGTCGAGTCGCCAAACCTATAAAGCGATTGTCGATGACCATGCCCATTCCGTTTTCAATGGCAAGGTTTACGTTCCCCAAGCTGCCCAGTTGACCGATGCGGCTCAGCTCAATCAGAATCTTCTCCTTTCTCCCAAAGGGCGAGTAGACACGAAGCCTCAGCTTGAGATCGTTGCAGACAACGTGAAATGCACCCACGGGGCGACGGTGAGCCAACTCGATTCTGACGAAGTATTTTATCTGCAAAGCCGAGGCATTGATGCCGAACGCGCCCAAAGTCTATTGATTTACGCATTTGCGGCAGAAATTATTCAGCAGATTTCCATCCCATCCTTGCGTCAGACCTTGTTTCAATTTATTGAAACCTTAACTGGCACCTCGCCTTCATCTTGACCGTTTGAACCGCTTGCCTCTGCCCCCTTGACCTGTTCAGCTCGATTGTTTCATCTATTTGTTCTTCACCACCATGACTCTGACCCAAGAACGCACCCTTGCCTCTCGAGTTCGACCAGACTTTCCGATTCTTCATCAAGAAGTTCACGGAAAGCCGCTGGTGTATCTAGACAACGCAGCGACCTCTCAGAAACCATCGGTTGTTTTAGACGCCCTTGAACAGTACTACAAAGCGGATAACTCCAATGTCCATCGTGGCGTCCACACGCTGAGTGCGCGGGCCACTGATGCGTACGAAGGGGCACGGGATAAGGTGGCTCGATTTGTCAATGCAGCTCATCGCGAAGAAATTATTTACACGCGCAACGCCAGTGAAGCCATTAACCTGGTGGCGTATTCCTGGGCGATGAATCATTTATCGGCGGGCGATGAGATCATCCTGACGGTGATGGAGCACCACAGCAACTTGATTCCCTGGCAGTTTGTTGCCCAGCGAACTGGTGCGGTCTTGAAGTTTGTCGAGTTGACTGAGACTGAAGAGTTCGACCTGGATCAGTTCAAGGCATTGCTCTCTGATCGAACCAAGCTCGTGTCTGTGGTTCATGTTTCCAACACCTTGGGGTGCATTAATCCCGTTCAGGAGATTACGGCGATCGCCCACGAATTTGGCGCAAAAGTTTTGATTGACGCCTGCCAGAGCGTTCCCCACATGCCCGTCGATGTGCAAGCGATTGGGTGTGACTGGCTTGTTGCCTCCGGCCACAAGATGTGTGCGCCTACAGGCATCGGCTTCCTGTATGGGAAAAAAGATGTGATGCGCTCCATGCCTCCATTTCTCGGGGGGGGCGAGATGATTGCGGATGTGTTTCTAGAGTCGTCTACTTACGCGGACGTGCCCCATCGCTTTGAAGCTGGGACTCCCGCTATTGCAGAGGCGATCGCCCTCGGTGCAGCGGTCGATTACCTGACGAACATCGGCATGGAAAAAATCTACGATTATGAGCATGAGCTGACAGCGTATCTGTTCAAGCAGCTTGCCACTTTGCCAGAAGTTCGAGTCTATGGGCCGAAGCCTGCGGAGGATGGCACGGGTCGGGCTGCACTCGCATCCTTCACCACAGGTGCGGTTCATCCCCACGATCTATCCACCATTTTGGATCAGTCGGCGATCGCCATTCGAGCAGGGCACCACTGCACCCAACCTTTGCATCGCTATCTAGGTGCTCAGTCCACTGCCCGTGCCAGCCTATATTTCTACAACACCCGAGAAGAAATCGACACGTTTATCGAGTCTTTGAAAGAAGCCATCGAGTTTTTTGGCAGCATTTTTGGTTAATCGGTCAATTGTGTTGCTTACCCGAATCTGGATTAGAGGTAAATATGGAACTTGCATATGAGCAGGTTCCATATTTGTTCCGTATTTTTTATAAGCTATGCGCTAGACAGGAGAATGGGGACAACTCGGCTGCAACCCGCTGTCTGATTATTAATGTGCGATTTTCTACAGGTGTTCTTCTATAGCTATGCGCGTTGGTTAAGTACAGTTGTGTGAGGCGCAGCGTGCCCCACACAATTGTTTTTGTGCTTAGCGCGCTTGCAAACCGCTATAAAACAATTACTCTTAGAAGAATTTTATTTTGCCACGATATTCTATTAGGCTCTACATTCTATTAAGCTTAGATTGCATGTGATTCCTGCCCACAGAAGACCCATCCATCTTAATTCTGATATGAAGCTTTCTTTTAGGGGTGCCATTTACGAAAGTCCATTCCCAACGCTTGAACTTTCAGACAATGTTGTCAGTGACTACAACAGCGGCGTTTCTTGGCGTTTCCAACATTTGAAGGCGTTTATGGATGAGCAGGGACATCAACCCCAAGAAGGCGAGGATGAAGTGAATGACGCTATTTTGCTGGCTATCTGGGAACCTGCTCCAACGACCGAAACCCGCACTCGCCCGTTTCTCTTTGTGGCCAAACATCTTCTCAGTTCAGAAGAAGAAGCAAAAGACATTCTGGCCCAATACCTAAAAAACTATGAGAGTAAACACGTGCATCCCCCGGTGCGCATCTTTGTGGGTAGCAAAGACCTCAAAGATGCAAAGGTCTCTGCATTCCCTTCGTAGGCTCGATACGTGTTTGTCGCTTTGGTAAGAGAATGCGGGCGGTTTGGATGGGCCTAAAAGCTGTTTGCATGGCTCTGAAATAAAATCGAAAAATGCATATTTTCTGGCGAAGTGTGGGAATTGTCGTAATGTAGATGTGGATTTCGGTGAACCCGTCTTTCAAGAATGGGGGGAATGAAAGCTAGGTGTAACGAAGGCATCAATCATCACTGTTATGGCTGAAGAGAAGACGTTAATTCAACTCCGATGGGAAGACCCGGATACTGGAATGATTAAGGAACCCGTCCTCCAGGTTCCGGTTGCAATCGGGCGTGAAGCGCCACAAATGCCCGAACAGTGGGGCGGTGCTGCCGTCACAAAGTTAGAGCTTCCTCACAAGCAGGTGTCACGATTTCATGCCCTGATCACAACGATTAATCAACAGTTTTACATCACCGACAAAAGTGCAAACGGGACGTTTCTCAATGGGCGCTTGATTCAACAGGATGGACAGCCCTTTGGCAGTAAGGACACCCTGCGAATTGGGCCGTATAAGATCACGGTGGCGATCGCCCGTGATGGAATGACCAACTCCACTGAACTCAACCTCGATTACAACCCGGTGGAATCCAATTCATCCGGCATTGGGAAAAACGCCGTGTTGATGTGGGGGGTTGGCATTCTTGTGTTGTTGCTGATGGCGGCTGGGTCGTGGAAGCTGGCGCAAACTTTCCTAGAGCAGTCTCGGCCTCAAATTGAACTCGAATCATCCGTCCGCTCAGATCTGTGGCATGGATAATCAGCGTCAGTCCATCCCCCGTCGCTTCGGGCGGGGCTCTCTCCCCTCATTCGGTGGTCGTCACGTCCGCAGGCGGCACCGTTCGCACCCTATTTGTTCCCGGTTTACAGCGCTATGCGCGTTTATTAAGAACAGGTGTGTGTGGCGCGGCGCGCCCTACACACCTGTTCTTGTACTTAACGCGGTTGCCAACCGCCATAGGTTACAGAATCCCTTCCGTCAATTCGGTGGACTGCTCAGTCTCGCGATCGCCCTCTTAATCTTTGCCCTTCCTCACGCCGTATACGGACAATCGCTGGACATTGATGGTGTCCAGCAGGCTCCCGTAGTGATTGATGGCAATGTGGTGTTTCAAGTGCGGGATGCGGGCGCATTAAATGCACCCCGGCGAGCCGAACAAATTAACCAACTCCTGAGTGAAGAACTGCGATCGCCCGACCTTGCCGAAATTTTTGTGGTGCAGAAGGATAGCCTGGTGTATCTGCAAAGCCGATATACCGAGGAAATTCTAGCCACCATCACTGAATCAGATGTCTTGCTATCCCGGCGAAAACCGTTTGATCAGGCTCGGATATGGGCCGATACCCTGGAAACCGCGCTACGCAAAGGTCAGCTTGAGCGTCGTCCGAGCTATCTCAGACAGGCGGCACTCTACAGTAGCCTGGTGATGGGGGGGGCGATCGCCATCCATCTACTGCTCCACTTCTTAGGAAAACTGGGCAGTCGTCGGTTTAGTC
>JAYKJC010000149.1:0-4946 GCA_035285885.1 Leptolyngbyaceae cyanobacterium
CAAGCTTACTTTCGAGTTGCCTGCAGGCTATGAGTTCACAACTCAAGGTGCTGGAGGTAACTTCGATTCTGATGTTGACCCTGCAACAGGTATGACAGATGTTGTTACGGTAGCACCTGGCCAGTTGATTTTTAACATCGATGCTGGCTTAGTTCTTGCGTAGATAGCTATGAGTCCAGCGTCTAGCCTATAGTGCTATGCGCGTTGGTTAAGTACAGTTGTGTGGGGCGCAATGCGCCTCATACAACTATTTTTGTGCTTAACGCGATTGCAAATCGCCATACCAAGGTGCTGGATAGATACGGTAGCTTTCTAAACATACCCGAAAAGTTGTGTGGTTGCGCTTCTGCGTTTCCACACAACCGTTTACATTCTGACTGTTCTTCTCTCACTTGGTGGTCATGGTGTGAACGCCATCCCAGTTTGTTGAAGGAGGATTTAACAAGTACTGCTGCGATCGCCGAATATGGGTCAGGGTGGCCAGGTCGTTCTCATTTAATCGATTGGCTTGCCTGAACAGTTGGATTGCCTGTTTGAAATCGCGCTGCTGGTATGCGTACCGTGCGTTTTGATAGACACTTAAGAATTCTTGGGTTTGGTCATTGAGGGGAGTTTGGCGATCGCCCAACAATTCGTAAATACTAATGGGGCACGTTTTACCTTTGACCCGGATGCAATCCAGTTCCCGCGCCCAGATGCGATCTTTGCAAAACGCATACGTAAATTCACTCATAATGATGTCGCACCCATGGGTATTGGTCGTGCCATACTGCTTGGTCATCCCCTCTAATCGAGAACTGATATCGACCCCATCTCCGATAACGGTGTAGTCCATGCGCTTTTGAGATCCAATATTGCCAGAGACCACCTCGCCGGAACTGAGACCAATCCCAATTTTGATTTTCATGTCATCGGGACGAGTCGCATTAAATTCAGCCAATCGTCTTCGCATGTCTAGCGCTGACTGCACTGACATCCAGGCATGTTCTTGCAGGGGCAGGGGCGCACCAAAGACCGCCATCAGAGCATCGCCGATGAATTTGTCGAGGGTTCCTTCATGGTTGAAGACCGCTTCGACCATCGTCTCAAAATAGGTATTGAGAAGAGAGACCACATCTGCGGCTTCAAGCCGTTCTGTGAGGGAGGTATAGCCTCGAATATCGGAGAACAGGATGGTGACATCTTTTCGCTCACCCACCATCAAGGCATCGTCGCCTAAGGCCATGACTCGTTCAGCCACACCGGGCGTCATGTAGCGATACATAGTGGTTTTCATTCGCTTTTCTTGGCTGATGTCTTCGAGAACCACCAGTCCCCCACGAACGCCGCCATCGGGGTTGTTGAGGGGATTGACCGTCAGATTAACGCTGCGCTCCAGTTTGTTCACCTGATTCGCTGAGACCTGGGTGCTGTTATCAATGCTTGGCAGATTCCACAGGAGGTAGTGGTCGGGATGCTGGCGATCGCCCACCGCTAGCACGTGTTGAGCTGAGTCCAACGAACAGACCCTCCCATCCGCACAGGGATGAACCGCCGGGTTCACACAGTCATGATCGACTGTGGGGGGGATGACGACTAACCCAACCGATAGCGCTTGTTCAGGAACATAGTGTCGGGCTCCCGTTTTGAGGCTATCTTCAAGCCGCATTTGCAAATTTTCAATGGGAATCACCTCCCAGACGCACCGACCGATCAAGCGCTGTCGCCACAGAATCGATTGCTGACGCGATCCGTCTTCAGGAAACGGACATCCCAACAGTTCAAGAGCCGAGTCATTGATGGTGACAATAAGCCCGTCCATATCGGTTGAAATCACCGCATCAGAAAGGCTTTCGAGAATGTCTTTTTGATATTGCTTTTCCTGTAAGACACTTTCAAATAGCTGTGCATTTTCCAGGGCGATTCCGGCTTGAGTATTGAAGGCACGCATAAACTCTTCATCAGAATTCGTGAAGTGCCCCTTCTCTTTATTAATCAATTGGGTGACTCCAATCAGTTGGCCTTTGGAGTTGAATATGGGCATGCACAAAATATTGCGAGTCACATAGCCAGTTCGTTTGTCTGTGCTGGGATCAAACCGTGGATCTTCATAGGCAACTGGAATGTTGAGCGGTTGCTTTGTCGATGCTACGTAGCCTGCAATTCCCTTATCAGCTGGAATGCGGATGTCAATCATGGTTTCTCCATCCGCCGCCGCAACCCGAGACCATAACTGCTTGTGCTCTGCATCGAGCAAAAACAATGTGCTGCGATCGGCCTTCATCAGCTTTCGAGCCTCATCCATCACTGCTTGCAGCGTCTTTTCTAAATCCAGGCTTTGAGCTAAACAGGCCGCAGCTCGTAACAATGCGTGTACCCCTTTTTGATTGCGAGCGGCGACGTAGAAAGAATTACAGCTTTCGAGGATGATCCCAATCGAATCTGCAAATTGGCGAAACATCTGCTCGTCATAGCCATCGAAGGGCATCTGTGCTTGCTTATTGAGCAGTTGCACCACAGCAACCACCTGATCTCTTTCTTTGCTGAAAATCGGCATGCACAAAATGTTGCGGGTGCGATAGCCTGTTTGTCTGTCTACATCTCGATTAAAGAGGGGATGGGCATAGGCATCAGGAATGTTGAGATATTCCCCTGTGGTAGCGACGTGTCCAGCAATGCCAGCGTTTAACGGTATCCGAATTTCTAAGGACTGTTCGCCTTCCCCTTGAGCAACCTTTGACCAGAGTTCGTCTCGCTCATCGTCTACGAGAAAGATGGTGGTGCGATCGGCCTGCAGAATCTGACCAATTTTCAGCGTAAAGGCTTCTAGAATCTGCTCAAGCAATGTCTCCAATGCTTCGTTGTTGATCAGATCGATCGCCTGCAAGAAATGCTCAAATTCGTTCGTAATCTGATCGAGAAGATGCGTAAATTGGGGTACTGGAAGATCTTTGACTTGGCGTGTCAAATCCCCTTTTCGTTCAACGTGAGAGAGTGATGCAAGCATTTTGGAGAAGTGGTGGGTAAGAATGTATGAACGGTCAGTCGGACTGTCCAACCTGTAGACTTACGCATGTCATCCATATTCGTTGAAGTAGAAGTAGATGAACTCAACCCTGACAGGTGTGCTTCTCTATTCAATTGGAAGCTCACGGTATCCTGATTGTTTCTTGACACTTCGTCGAATGGCACACTTCACCCTGATTCTTTCTACGCTACATGGTTGCCCCATCCGTAAATGATAACCATGTAAAACTTTTATCAATCAACCCTAACCTTTATTGAAGATGTTAAGAGTTTTCCTGGAACGAATCATCCGTGATTGTGAGGTAGCAACCTTGTCAGTGACTGGATGATATACGGATGCATTGAGATTGGAAGCAATCAACTCTTTAGCAGGTTTGAGGAGTGGCACTCAGGGGCTTTACATATGGGAATGTGTGAGGTGTGAGCCACTTTCGGCAGTAATTCTCATTTTGGGAAACTTCGCGCCTATCGGCGCTCCCTGAATTTTCATAACGAAAATTGCTGGGACTTCTGCTCGACCGTTTGTGTGTTTGCTGTATTTGTGTTTAAAGTGGCTCCATCTCGCAACAGGATTGCAAGAGGCGCAATGTGCATGTAATTTGTTGGGTATTCAAGTTTTGAGAAAGCCATGGTCAAAGCTTCTGATTCTTCTGAACCGTTAGAGCCCCTTCGGAGTATCCACACAACGAATTTTCCGAGGATGCTGGAAGAATTGGGCATTTCCCTTGTGGTCTCTACCTATCAGGCAGGCAAGGTGGTGTTGGTGCGTGCAGATGGAGAAGCTTTAAACACACATTTTCGGGTGCTCCAAAAACCGATGGGGTTGGCTGTCGATAGTGCTGGACGAATGGCAGTGGGCACCAGTTCTCATATTTGGGAATTTCGGAATGTGCCTGCGGTGGCTCCAAAGGTAGAGCCACAAGGAAAACATGATGCGTGTTTCTTGCCGCGCAATATCCATGTGACGGGTGATATTGATATTCATGAAATGGCCTGGGGAAAGGAGGGGCTGTGGTTTGTCAATACTCGTTTTTCGTGTCTCTGTACTCAAGATCTTGACCATAGTTTTGTGCCGAGATGGCGATCGCCCTTCGTCTCAGCCTATGCCCCTGAAGATCGGTGTCACTTAAACGGGTTGGAGCTAGTTAATGGGGTGCCGAAATATGTTACGGCATTGGGAACAACGGATACGGCTGGAGGTTGGCGGGAAAATAAAGCCCGTGGGGGGGTGCTGATCGATGTACCGACTCGTGAAGTCATTGCAGCAGGGTTGTCGATGCCCCATTCTCCCCGATGGTATGGCGATCGCCTCTGGGTTTTGGAATCTGGTGAGGGCAGCTTAGCAACGGTTGACATTGAGTCAGGTAAGTTAACTTCTGTCGTCAAACTGCCGGGATTTACGCGGGGCATCGATTTCTGTGGGCCACTGGCCTTCATCGGACTGTCACAGGTCAGAGAATCAGCCGTATTTAGTGGCATTCCCTTAACGGAACGATTAACCGAACGAATTTGTGGGGTCTGGGTGGTTCATATCGAGCGGGGAGAAATTGTTGCGTTCTTGAAGTTTGAAGATGCCGTGCAGGAGATCTTTTCGGTTCAAGTGCTGAAGGGAATTCGATTTCCAGAGATGTTTGTTGAGGAAAACGAATTTCTCAAAACGTCATACATTCTTCCCGATGAAGCGCTGGCAGAAGTGCAGCTTTCAGACATCCCGCTTTCTCAGGCCGACCAGCTTTTTCAGCAGGGGCTTCAAGCCTATCAGGCGGGCGATCTTCAGCAGGCTGTTCAGTATTATCGCAACGGACTGGCGCTGAGTCCACTCCAGATGAGTGCGCGGTATCAGCTTGGGGTCATTTTAGTTGATTTGAACGAATGGCAGGCAGGGATTGATGAACTCAGCCAAGTGGTGGCTGAGCGTTCGGATCATGTGGAAGCACATA